>JAGTAM010000363.1 GCA_023422485.1 Pseudomonadota bacterium
ACCGCGACACGCTCGGCGCCAAGGTCACCGAGCCCCTGCCGCAGCCCGAGCACGGCGTGACGGTGGTGTTCGTGGAACTGCCCAACAGCAAGGTCGAGCTGATGTCGCCGCTCGGCGAGAACTCGACGATCCAGGGCTTCGTCGACAAGAACCCGGCCGGTGGCATCCACCACGTCTGCTACGAGGTCGAGGACATCATCGCTGCCCGCGACCAGATGAAGGCAGCCGGCGCCCGCGTGCTCGGCACAGGCGAGCCGAAGATCGGCGCCCACGGCAAGCCGGTGATCTTCCTCCACCCGAAGGATTTCCTGGGCACGCTGGTGGAGCTGGAGCAGGTCTGAGCGACCGCCTCCGGTTCGAGAGCATCGTCCCGAAAGGTGGTCCCCGGCTTTCGGAAGAAGGCGATGCAGATACAAAGGTGAGGACATCGGTCGGGCCCCGGTCCGGCCGCTGCATGATTGTTCGCAAACGATGACCCATTCGCCTCTTCGCACCCTCACCGCCTCGACGCCGCTGACCCTCCTGACGGTAGCGGTGCTGGTCGCGCTGTTCGCCACAGTGGCCGTGAAGGGGTTCGAGCTGACGGTGTTCGGCGCGCTGGCGCTCTACTTCGTCCTGTGGTGGACCTTCCTGTTCGCGATCCTGCCCCTGGGCAATGCTGCCGAGGCCGATCCGCAGCGGCTGGTGCCGGGCCAGGATCCGGGGGCGCCCGCGAGCCCGCGCTTGCGCGAGAAAGCGCTGCTGACGACCATCCTGCCCGCTATCGCCTTCTTCGCTGCGCTGTTGATCTTCCCGCTCGCCCGCCTGTAGTCGCGAAGGGCGACGGACGCCGCGGGCCGAAAATCTCGCCGGGCACGAGAACAGTCGGAGTCCAAAAACAAAAAGCAAGGCACGAGGCCTTGCTTTGGAAAACCGAAGTATTTTTCAGCCTAGATTATATCGCGCATTGCTTGCGGCGCGTTGGCTGATTGTTCCTCCCAAGACCCGGACCGTGCGCTGCCTCGTGGGCTGCGACCATCACGGCGCTGCTTATAGGAAGAAGATTTCCCTGTGTCATCAGGGGAGAGACGGTTCGCAGCGCTTTTTTGCAAGAGGCGCGGCAAACCGCCTCTTCAACCGGCCGGCGCGGCCGCCCGACGGCGCTTCGCCGGCTTCCTTCCGCCTCATTGCCGTCCGATCCTGTGTTCGCAGGGCGCTTGTGTTTTGCGGGGGCAATGTGTTGTGTGCCCTCGCACGCTGGCCTAGCTCCTCTCCGGCTGCGCCTGCCCGCTTCCAAGGTCGAATGATGCGTCTCTCCCGCTACTTCCTGCCGATCCTGCGCGAGACGCCCAAGGAAGCGGAGATCATCTCGCACCGCCTGATGCTGCGCGCCGGCATGATCCGCCAGGAGGCTGCCGGCATCTACGCGTGGTTGCCGCTGGGCCTGCGCGTCCTCAACAAGGTCTGCGACGTGATCCGCGCCGAGCAGGACCGCGCGGGCGCCATCGAGATCCTGATGCCGACGATCCAGGCTGCCGATCTCTGGCGGGAATCCGGCCGCTACGAGGCCTACGGCAAGGAGATGCTGCGGCTGAAGGACCGGCACGAGCGCGACCTGCTCTACGGCCCGACCGCGGAAGAGGTCGTCACCGAGATCTTTCGCGCCAGCGCGCGCTCCTACAAGGATCTGCCCAAGAACCTCTATCAGATCTCGTGGAAGTTCCGGGACGAGGTGCGCCCCCGCTTCGGCACCATGCGCTCGCGCGAGTTCCTGATGAAGGACGGCTACTCGTTCGACCTCGATCAGGCCGCCGCGCGCCACTCCTACAACAAGGTCTTCGTCTCCTATCTCCGCACCTTCGAGAGGCTCGGCCTCAGGGCGATCCCGATGCGCGCCGACACGGGCCCCATCGGCGGCGATCTCAGCCACGAGTTCATCATCCTGGCCAAGACCGGTGAGAGCGAGGTCTTCTGCGACCGCGCCTATCTCGACATGCCGGTGCCGCCGCCGTCCGTCGATTTCGACGACGTGGCCGGTCTCCAGGGCGTGGTCGATGCCTGGACCTCGCACTACGCCGCGACCGACGAGATGCACGACGAGGCGGTCTTCGCCGAAGTGCCGGAAACCGCGCGTCTCTCCGCCCGCGGCATCGAGGTGGGCCACATCTTCTATTTCGGCACCAAGTACTCGACGCCGATGAAGGCGGTCGTCACCGGCCCCGACGGGCAGGAGCGGCCGGTCCATATGGGCTCCTACGGCATCGGCCCGAGCCGGCTCGTTGCGGCCACCATCGAGGCGAGCCACGACGAGGCCGGCATCATCTGGCCGGATGCCATCGCCCCGTTCGACGTGGCGCTGATCAACCTCAAGGTCGGCGATTCCGCCTGCGACGGGGCCTGCGCCGAGATCCAGGCGGCGCTGGAGACGGCCGGCCTCTCCGTGCTCTACGACGACCGCGACGAGCGGCCGGGCGCCAAGTTCGCCACCGCGGATCTCATCGGCCTGCCCTGGCAGGTGATCGTCGGCCCGAAGGGGCTGGCCGAGGGCAAGATCGAGCTGAAGCGACGCGCCAGCGGGGAGCGCGAGACCCTCGATCCCGTCGATCTTCCCGCTCGCATCCGGCGCGTCTGAGGACCGGCCGCGATGGCGCTCGCGTTGGGTAAGGCTGGCGTCTCTTTGAAGGGCGCCCTGGCACGGCTGAAGAACGCCCGCGCGAGCGCCTCCACACCGCCCTTCGCCGGGTTCGAGTGGATCATCGCCGGCCGCTACCTGCGGGCGCGCCGCCGGGGCGGTGGCGTCTCGGTGGTCGCCCTGTTCTCGGTGCTCGGCATCGCGGTCGGGGTCGCCACCCTCATCATCGTGCTCTCGGTGATGAACGGCTTCCGCTCGGAACTGCGCTCCAAGATCATCGGGCTGAACGGCCACGTCTTCGCCGCGCCGATCGACCGCCTCTTCACCGACTACGTCGATCTCTCCGACCGGCTGGAGAAGGTCGCGGGCGTGCGCGCCGTGGTGCCGATGGTGCAGGGACAGGCCTTCGCCTCCTCGCCCTATGGCGGCTCCGGCGTGCTCGTGCGCGGCGTGCGGGAGGCGGACCTGCCGAAGATCCCGGCGGTCTCCGGCGCGATCAAGAGCGGCACGCTGGAGGCCTTCGACAGCGGCGACGGGGTCGCGCTCGGCAAAAGGCTCGCCGATTCCCTCGGCCTCCAGGCGGGCGATCAGGTCACCCTCTCGACGCCCAAGGGGGCGAGCACGCCCTTCGGCACCGCGCCGCGCACCAAGGCCTACACCGTCAAGGCGGTCTTCGAGATCGGCGTGACCGATTTCGACACCACCATGGCCTTCATGCCGCTCGCCGAGGCGCAGGCCTTTTTCAACCGAGACGGCGACGTCAGCGTCATCGAGATCTACATCGACAATGCCGACGCGGTGGGCGAGATGCGCGAGCCCCTGGAGATGGCGGCCGAGCGCCCGATCCTTCTGACCGATTGGCGCCAGACCAACCGCACCTTCTTCGGCGCCCTTGAGGTAGAGCGGAACGTGATGTTCCTGATCCTCAACCTCATCGTGATCGTGGCGACCCTCAACATCATCTCGGGGCTCATCCTGCTCGTGCGCGACAAGTCCTCGGACATCGCGATCCTGCGCACCATGGGAGCGACGCCGGGCACGATCATGCGGGTCTTCCTCATCAACGGGGCGCTGATCGGCCTCGTCGGCACGGCGATCGGCCTCATCGGCGGGGTGCTGTTCACCCTCAACATCAAGCCGATCCAGCGCACCCTGTTTCCCACCGCCTGGGACCCGACCGTGCGCTTCCTCGCCGAGATCCCGGCCGAGATGAACACGAACGAGGTCGTCATCATCGTGATCACCTCGATCCTGCTCTCGCTGGTGGCGACCCTCTATCCCTCCTGGCGCGCCGCCCGGCTCGATCCGGTGCAGGCCCTGCGCTACGGCTGACGGAACGCCCCGATATGGCTCAGACGAATGCCGGCGGCGCTCAGCCCGTGCCGGCCCTTTTCTTCGCGGGCGTCCAGCGCCGCTACCAGCAGGGCGAGGGCGCTCTCGAGATCCTGCGCGGCACCGATCTCGCGATCTGGCCGGGCGAGCTGGTCGCCCTTGTGGCCCCCTCGGGGGCCGGCAAGTCGACCCTGCTCCACATCGCCGGCCTCCTGGAGCGCCCGGACGGGGGCGAGGTCTATATCGGCGGCCAGCCGACGGCGGGCATGTCGGATGCCGAGCGCACCCGCCTGCGGCGCGAGGAGATGGGTTTCGTCTACCAGTTCCACCACCTGCTGCCGGAATTCTCGGCGCTGGAGAACGTGGTGCTGCCCCAGCTCATCCGCGGGCTCGCCCGCAAGGAGGCGGAGGCGCGCGCGGCCGAACTCCTGAGCTTCCTCGGCCTCAAGGAGCGCCTGCCGCACCGCCCGGCCGAACTCTCGGGCGGCGAGCAGCAGCGCGTCGCCATCGCCCGCGCGGTGGCCAACGGCCCCCGCCTGCTGCTCGCCGACGAGCCCACCGGCAACCTTGATCCGCAGACCTCGGGCCGCGTCTTCAGCATCCTGCTCCAGCTCGTGCGCGCCTCCGGTCTCGCGGCGCTGATCGCGACCCACAACATGGAGCTCGCTGCCCGCATGGATCGGCGGGTGACGATCCGCGACGGCATGATCGAGCAGTTGGGTTAGCGGCGAAGTTCGGAAACGCCCGCGCCATCCTCGCATCTGCGGGCGGCGTGGGTTTCCGCTCGATCCCCGCCGCCGTCATCGCGAGGCGCAGCCGACGCGATCCAACTCACGCCTTCGTTCGGAAAGGTCGCGCGGCTGGATCGTTGTGCCGACGCTCGCGATGATGAAGAGCAGGCCGCGCTTCGACACACTCACCCGGAACGCACCTGGACGGCAGCCGGAGTGAACCGGTGCTTGCGCCCGCGCCTTCGAGGCGTTGCCAGTGGCTTCGGCAACACATCGTTCACCATTCCGCCGCGTTGGCGCATCCCCAGGCTTTACACAGAACAAAACAGGAACAAAATTCACTCCATCAACACGGAGTGGAAGCCATGACCAAGCGCGTGTTCCTTACCAGCGTCGTCGAGTTCACCGCCTTCGGCCTGCTCTTCGGTGCCGTTGCGCTCTGGGCGGTAGCCTTGGCGCCGATCCATTAACGGCTCGCATTCGATCGCGATTTGTTCCGGTGCCCGCGGCGTTGCGCACAGGAAATGGTGCCGGGCAGGCGCTTTCTGCCTGCAGCATCCGCCGCAGGGGCTTCGGGCGCGAGGAACGGTGGATATCGCCTCAGGTGCGGCGCCTCGGTGACAGACTCGGAGGGGACTGAGGGGCGATCCTAGCGGGCTCCGAGCAGGGGCCCGATCTTGCGCACACTCAAAGAAGTCGGCTTCGTCCACCTCCACGTCCATTCGTCCTACTCGCTGCTCGAAGGCGGCGTGAAGGTTGCCGACCTCGTCAAGGCGGCGGCCGCCGACCGGCAGCCCGCGCTGGCGCTCACCGACACCAACAACCTGTTCGGCGCGCTGGAATTCTCGGAGAAGGCCGCCGGCACCGGCATCCAGCCGATCGCCGGCCTCCAGCTCACGGTCTGCTTCGAGGCGCCCGACCCGATGGCGCGCATGCCGCAGGCCGGCTGCGCCAACATCGTGCTGCTCGCTCAGGACGAGACCGGTTACGGCAACTTGCTGCGGCTCGGCAGCCGGGCCCATTTCGACGGTCCGCTCGGCGCCGCCCCCAACCTCGCCGTCTCGGCGTTGGAGGGCAATGTCGACGGGCTGATCGGCCTGACCGGCGGGCTCACGGGCCCGCTCGACACGAGCCTGCGCGCCGGCCGCGTCGATCAGGCGGCGCGTCGCTTGGAGGTGCTGAAGGAGGCGTTCGGCGAGGAGCGCCTCTACGTCGAGATCCAGCGCCACGGCCTCGACGACGGCCCGGCCGTCGAGCGCGAGCTGCTGCGGCTCGCCGACGGCAACGGCCTCGGCATCGTCGCCACCAATGAGCCGTTCTTCGCCAAGCCCGGCGATTACGACGCCCACGAC
>JAGTAM010000374.1 GCA_023422485.1 Pseudomonadota bacterium
GGGTTGTAGTGGTGGCGGTCGAAATCCTTGAGCTTGCCGCAGAGCGCGCCGCGGGTCATCGGATGATCCGGGTTGCCGCGCACGTCGATCAGCCGCCCGTCCTCGACGGTGTAGATCATCGAGCAGGTATCGGGGCAGTCGTGCGGGCAGGCGCCGAGCCGGGTGACGGCCTGAGACGCGGTTTGGGCGGCCGCTTCGGCGTCGATCTCCGAGATGCGCTCTTCGAGCATCGTGTTCCTCCTGAGGCCGGATCTTGGCGTCCGGCTCTTGCAAGCATCGAGCCTAGCGCGGAGGCCGCTGGAAAAATAGTGCGATTCTAAGAATCAGCCTCAGGTACAACTCCCTCGCGAAGCACCAATCCCGGCACAATGATGCTCACCAATAGAGCCGGTCGTGCTGCGTCGAACGGCACCCCTCCCCTTCCCGAGCCGGCGCCCTGGAGGCGCGCCCGACCCGGTTGCATCGGGTCGGCGGCTCCAGCCCTTTGCCTTCTCGCGCCTTCTTTCGACGAACCGGCATCCACTTCGTCGGAAGGCGCCCTAGATCAGCCGCCGTGCACCGCCTCGCTTTCACCCTGTTGCCGGCCATTCTCGTCGCCTGCGCCGGTCCCTCTCGTGCGGCCCCCTCGCCCGAGAGTGAGACGGTGGAGCAGGCGCTCTGCCGGCTAATCGAGGATTCGGCCAAGGCGCGGCACTTGCCGGTGCCGTTCCTGACCAGGCTGATCTGGCGCGAGAGTTCGTTCCGCGTCGGCGTGGTGAGCCCGGCCGGCGCGCAAGGGGTGGCGCAGTTCATGCCCGGCACGGCCAAGGACCGGGGCCTCAGCGATCCCTTCGATCCCGAGCAGGCGATCCCGCACGCCGCGCATTTCCTGGCCGACCTCAAGCGGCAATTCGGCAATCTCGGCCTTGCGGCGGCGGCCTATAACGGCGGGCCGGGGCGCGTCTCGGCCTGGCTCGCCGGCAGCGGCGGCCTGCCCGCCGAGACGCGGGCCTACGTCATCGCCATCACCGGCCGCCCGGCGGAGGATTGGCGCCCGAACGCCGGCATCGAGATGCCGGAAGGGCCTGACCCGGCCGCGAGGAAGCCCGAGGCGAAGGCGGAGAAATCCGAGGCGAAGCCGCCCGCGCCAGAGGCCGAGACGCAGACCTGTCTCCAGGTCACCGCGGCGCTGCGCATCCCGTCGCGCGGCGACCGTTTCGCCCTGGCGATCGAGGGCGGGCCGGCCGCGCCCTGGGGCGTGCAACTCGCCGGAAACTTTTCCAAGTCGCTGGCGCTGGCGAGCTTCCAGCGGGCGCGGACACGCTACACCAGCGTGATCGGCGAGGTGCGGCCGATGATCATCGGCACCCGCCTGCGCTTTCGCGGCACCCGCACCTTCTACCGGGTGCGCATCCCGGCCGAGAGCCGGAACGCGGCCGACGGCCTGTGTCAGAAGATCCGCAATGTGGGCGGGGCCTGTATCGTCCTGAGGACATAACTCCCAACACCGCCCAAGGTCGTCACCATGCGGCCATGAAACCGCCGCGACCGCCGCGTCAATCACGAGTCACATGATCAAGGCATTCGTCTCCCTCGTCTCCCTGGTCTGCCTCGGGCTCACCGCCCTGGGTCTCAGCGGCTGCTCGCCGCTGGCGCTGTTCGATGCGCTGGGGCCGCGCGACAAGGGCGGGCGCCTCGCGGTTCGCGACGCGGCCTACGGCGCCGACCCGCGCCAACGCCTCGACGTGTTCGTGCCGACCGTGGCGGTGGAGCGGGCGCCGGTGCTGGTGTTCTTCTACGGCGGCTCGTGGAGCAGCGGCAGCAAGGACGATTACGCCTTCGCCGCTCAGGCCTTCGCCGCTCAGGGCTTCGTGACCGTGCTGCCGGATTACCGGCTCTACCCGCAATCGCGCTTCCCCGACTTCCTGAAGGACGGGGCGGCGGCCATCGCCTGGGTGCGCGACAACATCGCCGCGCAGGGGGGCGATCCGAACCGGATCGTCCTCGCCGGCCACTCGGCGGGCGCCTACAACGCGGCGATGCTCGGGCTCGACCCGGAATATCTGCGCCAGGCCGGCGTCGATCCGCGATCCGTGCGGGCGGTGGCCGGTTTGTCGGGCCCCTACGACTTCCTGCCCTTCGACCAGAAGACCTCGATCGAGGTGTTCGGGCAGGCCCCCGATCCGGAGGCGACGCAGCCCGTCTCCTTCGCCGGCGCCCACTCGCCGCCGACCTTCCTCGCCACGGGTGACCGGGATACCGTGGTGAAGCCGCGCAACACGGCGAGCCTCGCCGCACTCCTGCGCACCGCCCGCGTGCCGGTGCAGGAGCGGGTCTACGAGGGCCTCGACCATTCCGACACGC
This sequence comes from Pseudomonadota bacterium, assembly GCA_023422485.1. Taxonomy (GTDB): domain Bacteria; phylum Pseudomonadota; class Alphaproteobacteria; order Rhizobiales; family Beijerinckiaceae; genus Methylobacterium. The sequence continues at coordinate 2,344 of JAGTAM010000374.1, forward strand.
TGCTCGCGCTCTCTGTCAGCTTCCGCCGCAAGGCGCCGGTGCTCGCCGAGATGAGCGCCTTCCTGCACCAGCATTCGGGCGCGCGCCGGCTCACCACGCTGACGATGCACTGACGCCGATGCATTGACGCCCGGTCGGCACGCGCCGATCTGCGCAGCGCTCGGACTACCGCGGCTCCGGGATCGGCCGCGGCCGACGGTCCGGCCCGATGGCGACGAAGGTGAAGAATCCTTCTGTCACCTTCGTCGTATCCTCGCCCTCCCGCTCCCGACGCCAGACCTCGACCTGGATGCCCATCGAGGTGCGGCCGGTCTTCACGATCCAGGCGTAGAAGCTCACCTCGTCGCCGACGAAGACCGGCCGGTGAAAGGTCATCGCCTCCGCCGAGATCGTGGCGCAGCGCCCTCGCGCCCGGCGCGCGGCGACGTTGCCCGCGGCCATGTCCATATGCGCCATCAGCCAGCCGCCGAAGATGTCGCCGGCCGGGTTCGTGTCGGTCGGCATCGCCACCGTGCGGATCACCGGCGGACCGCGATCGGTGGGCTGCACAGGCTCGGCGGAAGTCGGTTCGCTCGTCATCGGAAGGCTTTGCGGATCAAAGGATAAGATCCGAGCGTAGCAGGTACCGTGCCGGCCGGGCCACCGCGCACGGTGACGGTGCGGCGGACCTGTCTCCCTTCCCGCCCCGCGGCCGGATCGGAGATTCCGGCGCAGGTCGTTCAAATGCGACGGATCGCGTTAACCGATTTTTAACCCGGCGATTGCGGCGGGCGGGCGGCTGTGAGAGCTTCATTAACGGAAGCTTAACTGCTCGGTCAGGGCCATGCGTATCGCGTTCTCCAAGCTCTGTGTCGTCCGGCCCACCCGCTCCTTCGCGACCCGCCTGCTGGCGGGCCTCGCCCTGGCCGGGGCCCTTCTCACCGTTCCCGCGCCGCAGGCCGCCGCGCAGCCGGCGGCCGCGCTCCCGGCGATGAGCCTGTCGGCGGTGACGACCGGCCCGGCCCGGCCGATCGCCGCCTGGGCCGAGTTCTGCGAGCGCTATCCCGCCGAGTGCGCGGTCGACCGCACCGAGCCGGCCAGCATCACCCTGACGCCGGCGCTGTGGCAGACGGTCAACGCGGTCAACCGCCGGATCAACCGGGCGGTGGAGGCGGTGACCGATCAGGATCACTGGCGCTCGCCCGATCGCTGGGACCTCGCCGAGGACGGACGGGGTGATTGCGAGGACTTCCAGCTCCTCAAGCGCCGCCTGCTGGTCGAGGCCGGCCTGCCGCGCCGGGCGATGCGGATGACCGTGGTGATCGACGAGAAAGGCGAGGGCCACGCGGTGCTCACCCTCATCACCAACCGCGGCGACCTGATCCTCGACAACAAGACCAACGCGGTGCTGCCCTGGACCCAGACCGGCTACACCTTCGTCAAGCGCGAGAGCCAGGAGGCCGTGGGCTGGATGGCGCTCGGTCGCGACGCCTCTCCGCTGACGGCGGCCAACCGCTGAGGCGAACTTTCCCGGTCCCAAATCGGGACCGGAGCCGCGTCTCGCGCGTTAGCGGACTTTAACGGGGCAGCGACCAAGGTTGACGAGAGGTTTCCGCGAGCGAGCCCCGCCCCGGAAAACCCCGTCCGTGCCTCAGGTTCGCCGTCCCAGGGTCCGCTCGTCCCATGCGTCGCGTCCTCCTCGCCAGCCTTCCCGTCCTCGCCCTTCTCGCCGCCGTCCCTGCGCGGGCGGAGAGCCCGGAAGGGGCGCGCCACGCCGCGTGGCAGAGCTGTCTCGACGAGGCCTTTTCGGATCAGGTCCGCACCACGAGCCGGAGCTTCGCGGCGACCAAGGCGGTCACCACCTGTCGGGACCGGGAGGAGGCCTATCTCGGTGCGCTCGCCGGCTCGCCGCTCCTCGACGACGAGGATGTCGCCCGCATCCGCCCCGCCCTCGTGGCGCGAGCCCGCGACCGGCTGATGGGCGAGCGGCGCTTCAGCGCGCTCTGATCCGCTCTCCCCTCACGCCAGCATGTAGGCCAGCAGAGAGCGCAGCTGCGCCGGCTTGATCGGCTTGTGGACGAGTTCGGCCCCCGTGGCCTGGGCGCGGGCGGCGATGTCGGCGCCGTGGTCGGCGGTGGTGAGGATCACCGGCGTCACCCAGCCCCGATTGCGCCGCAGGTAATCCACCACGTCGAGGCCGCAGGCACCGTTGTCGAGGTGGTAGTCGATCACCATCACGTCCGGCCGCGCGAGCCCGGCGCCGAGCGCCGCGACGACGCCAGCGAGATCGCGAAACACCTGCACCTCGGCATCCCAACTGCGCAGGAGCCGCTGCAGCGCCTCGGCCGTCGAGGCGTCGTTCTCGATTGCCAGCACCCGCGCGCCGGTCAGGGCTGTCGCCAACGGCGCGAGCGGCACCCGCGCCTCCGGGCGCTGCGTGGCCAGCGGCAGGGTCAGGCTGAGGCGCGTGCCATGGCCGGCGCGGGAATGCAGCGCGATGGTGTGATCCAGCGTCGAGACCATGCGCTGCACGATCGACAGGCCGAGCCCGAGGCCGATCCCGCCGTCGTCGCCCTCGCGGGCGCCGCGGAAGAACTCCTCGAAGACCAGGGCCCGCTCGTGCTCGGGAATGCCGCAGCCGGTATCGACCACGTCGATGCGGCAGCGTTTTTCGCGCCGCCGCGCCGCGATCAGCACGCCGCCGCTCTCGGTGTAGCGGATCGCGTTGGAGACAAGGTTCTGCAGGATGCGCTGGAGCAGGATCCCGTCGGTCTCCACCACGAGGTCGGCGCAGCGGGTGACGAGGCGCAACTCCTTGCGCTCGGCGAACGGCCGGAAGCTTGCCTCGATCCCCGCGACGAGGTCGGCCAGCCGCACGGGCTTGACCATGGGGCGCACGATGCCGGCATCGAGCTTCGAGATGTCGATGAGCGCCTTGATCAGATCCTCGATCGTCTCCAGTCCGCGCTCGACCTGCCGGGCGACCGCCTTGGCTTCCGGCCCCGGCGCGAGGTCGGTCAGCGCCGAGAGCGAGAGGCGGGCGGCGTTGAGGGGCTGGAGAAGGTCGTGACTCGCGGCCGCCAGGAAGCGCGTCTTCGAGCGGTTGGCGGTCTCGGCCTCCTCTTTGGCCACCTGCAACGCCGCGTTCGAGCGCTCCAGGCTGTTCATCAGCGCGGTGAGCTCTTCCGTGCGGGCGCGGACGCGGGCCTCCAGCATGATCGCGGTCTGGAACAGCGAGTAGGCGCCGCCCTGCTGGTCCATGGTGCGCTCGACATGGGCCATCAGCGCCGCGTTGATTCGCTCGAGCTTGGCCACGCGATGCGTCAGGGCCTCGACGGTCTGCGGCTCGGGCGGCGGCTCGGTCCGGAGGGTCGGGCGGCTCATCGCGCGCTCTTCACGTCCCACGCTTCACCAGCCGGCCCGCCGGTCCCTGGGCCCGGCCGATGGCGATGCCGGTAAACGTCTGATTCAGGTGCATCGAGCGGTACTGCTCGCCATAGGTCTCGAAGCCGACCACGCCGTAGCGCCGGTACAGGTCGGCGATGCGGTGGCGCACCTGCCGGCTCTCGGCATCGAGCCGGCGGAACACGCAGTCGAAACCGATGACGAGATCGAGCCCGCCGAGCGACGCGTCGAGGCTTTCCAGTTCGGCTCGCGTCGCCTCGACGATGTCGCGGGGCTGGGCCAGGGTCAGCACCGCGCCCTCGCCGATGGCGCAGAAGAAGGTCATCGAGCCGTCCGGCTCCACCCGGCTGATCGAGCGGCAGTAATACTCGCCGCCGATCTTCACCGCGAGTGGATAGGCGGCAAAGGACATCGCCGAGAGGTTTTCCGGATCGAGCCCGACCGCCATGGCGTATTCGCGCGCCGCCGGCTCGGCGTTGAGTTCGGTGACGCGCCGCTCCTCCTCGCGGGCGGCGGTGACCACGAACTTGCGGTTGGTCGGCTCGAAATTGTCGCTCTTGAAGATGCGGATCGGGAAATCGGTCTCGACCAGCAGGATCACCGCCGCCTCGCGGCAGACTTGGCCCTCGTGGATCAGCACCGTGCTGCGGAAGGCGAGGTCGTCGCCGGCCGAGCCGCCGATCAGCGGGATGCCGTCGAGCGCCCAGGCCACCGCCGAGACCACGGTCTCCTCGGCATTGGCGAACGAGTCGATCAGGGACAGGGCGAAGCGGTGGACGCTGCCGCCGTCCGGCCGTCCGCCGTCGAGGGTCCGGCGCAGGGCCCGCACGATCGTGGCCGCCCCCTCGACATCGAGCCGGGCGATGTCGGTGAGGAGGCCCGAGACGATGCGGAAGCCCTGCCGGGGAAAGGCGATGGCGACGAGGCCGCGGTCGATCGAGCCCGCCGGGCTGATCCCGCCGGAGGTGGAGCAGCCGGTGATCCCGACGCCTGGAAACCGCGCGGCGAGCGCCCCAGCGAGGGCGTCCGCCTCGTAGGCCGGCGAGAAGAACACGATGAGGTGGCCGATCGCCGCCCGGTCGAGGACCTCCGCCACGGCTGCGACCGCGCCCGCGGCGTCGCCCGCCTCCGTCCAGGCCGTCTGGATTCCGCACAGATGCCCGCGCATCTGCGTGCCGTGCGCCACCCGCCCGCTCCCTCGCGCGGGGTCTGTTCCGGCGAGCCGGCCGCCCCTGTTGGATTGCCCATGACTATGTGCCCGGCGAGGAGGCGTGGCAATGGGCGGTGTTCGCGGAGGCCGATCAAGCCGCGGCCGCCGGCCGATCGCCGCGCGCCCGGTAGGACAGCGCCTCGGCCAGATGCAGCCGCCGCACCTGAGCCTCGCCGTCGAGGTCGGCCAGCGTGCGGGCGACGCGGAGCGTGCGGTGGAAGCCGCGGGCGGACAGCCGCATGGTTTCCGCCGCGTGGCGGATCAGCGCCGCCCCCTCGGCATCGGGCGCGGCAGCGGATTCGATCACGGTCGCCGGGCAGGTCGCGTTGGTCGTCGCCGCCGGCAGGCCGAGGCCGGCGTATCGCGTGCTTTGGAG
>JAGTAM010000388.1 GCA_023422485.1 Pseudomonadota bacterium
CGGCACGGCCGCGCCCCCGGCCGTGACGGACGCCACCGCCGTTTCGGAGCCGATCCTCGTGCCGCTGCCGCCGCGGCGACCCGCCGGACTGGCGGCGCCAACCACGACGGCCTCGGTGCCGGCCGCCACCTTCATGGCCGGGCCGATGCCGGACCGCCCGAGCGCCACAGCTTCGAAAAACTCCCTGTTCGATCCCTCCGCCTTGCGGCTCAGGAGCGGCTCATGATCCTCCGCCAATTCCTCGCCCTCACCCAGAACGCCACGCCCGAGCGCCGCGCCGAGGCGGCGGGCACCCTGACGCGCAGCTATCTCCAGGGCACCCTGGGACCGGAGGCGGCCTGGGAGGCCAAGACGGCGCTCCTCGCGCTGCTCGACGATCCGGCCGCGGTGGTGCGCCGGGCCCTGGCGCAGGCCTGCGCCGAATCCGATCAGGCGCCGCGCCCGCTGATCGTGGCGCTGGCCTCCGATCAGCCGGACATCGCCTGCCTCGTTCTGGCGCGCTCCCCCGTGCTGATGGATGCCGATCTCGTCGATTGCGTCGCCATGGGCTGCGAGGCGACCCGCACGGCGGTGGCCGGCCGGTCCGATCTATCGAAGCCGGTCGCCGCGGCGCTGGCGGAGGTGGGCGGCGCCCCCTCGCTGATCGCGCTCGCGCGCAACCCGCTCGCGGCCATCGGCACCGCCGCCCTGATGCGGATGGTCGAGCGGCACGGCGACGACGCGGAACTGCGCCAGGCCCTGCTGACCCGCACCGACCTCGCCATCGAGGTCCGCCACGCCATCGTCGCGCTGATGGCCGAGCAGCTTTCGCGCTTCGGCCAGGATGCCGGCTGGATCAGCTCCGAGCGTGGCGACCGCGCTGCCCGCGAGGCCCGCGACGCCGCCGCCCTCGCGCTCAGCGACGAGGCCGAGGAAGCGCAACTCGTCCGGCTCGTGGCGCATCTGCGGCTGCAGGAGCAGCTCACCGCCGGGCTGATCCTGCGGGCGATCCTCTCCCTGCGCCTGCCCTTTGCCGAGATCGCGCTCGCCGAACTGAGCGGGCTTAGCCGCGCCCGCGTCGCAGGGCTGATGCTGGAGCCGCACGGCGCCGGCTTTGCCGCTCTTCACCGCCGCGCGGGCCTGCCGGCCCTGCTGCTGCCGGCGATCCGGGCGGGGCTGACCGTCTGGCGCGACGCCAATGGCGGCCGCAACGGGCTGGACGGACCGCGGCTGGCCCGCTCGATGATCGAGGCGGCGCTGACCGCCTGCGAGACCCTGCCCTTCGCCGAAGCCCGCGGCCTGATGGCTCTGCTCGCCCGCTTCGAGGCCGAAGCGGCTCGCGACGAAGCACGAATCCTGGCGCACGAGCAGGCCGAGTCCCAGGCGCGGCAAGCGGCCGAGGCGCCCATTCTGCTGACGGCGCCGGAGGCTGTGGACGGGCTCGTCTCGGAAGCGCCGTCGGAGATCCTCATCCTCTCCGCAAGCCCCGCCGTCTCGCAACCGGTTCTGCCCGACGCCGCCGCCGCGTGGCCGCTGGCGCCCCGGCCGGAGGAGCGCATCGGCGCAGCGGTGATCGAATCGGCGGACGAGATCGGGCCGGACACGGCCGAGACCGTGCTGGCCGGCCTCGCCGACGAGATCAGGGCGCATTTCCTGGCCGACCGGGCTGCGGCGGCGCAGCTTCCGCCTCCTGCACCGGAGGTCCATCCGGTGATCACGCCTGAGATCGTGGTCGAGCCGAAGCGAGCCGCACGGCCGCGCGCGATCGCCGTGGCGGTGGCCGCCGGGATGATCCCGGAGGATCTGATCCTCAGCTACCGCGCGGATCGAGAGCGTCAGCGCCTTGCAGCGTGAAGACAGGGCGTCCCGCCGCCTGGACAGCCTTCGGGGTTGATCGCTTCCGGATCCACTCCGTCGTTGCGAGGCGAGCCGTGGCCATCCAGGGCTCCGCACAATTCGGAAAGGCCGCGCGCTGGATCGCTTCGGCTCCCCCGGATCTCTTCGGCTCCCCTTGCGACGACGGGGTGGAGCAAAGCGACCGCGAACGACGGAAAACCGCGTTACGCCGCCGTCCAGGCCCGCATCGCCTGCGGCCCGACGATGTCCATCGGCGGCTCGAAATCGTTCGCCCGGCCGCGCATCGCTTCCGGCGGTTCGGGGAAGCCGCTGCGGTTGCCGTAGTCGCGGCGCACGCGCTGCGAGGGCCGGAGCGGCGCCTGCGACAGGTTGTGGGCGCAGACCACGTCGAGGGCGGTGGCGCCGGCCAGCGCCATCAGCGCGATCAGCGCGTTGCCCCGGCGCGGATTGGACTCCTCCAGGGCCGGCAGCACGGTGGCGATGTCGACGGCATCGCCCCCGACCCGCCCCCAGATCCAGGGCGTCGCATCCTTCGAGCCGAGGATACCGACGCCGGTGACGATCTCCCGCACGCCGTAGGCCTGGATGACCGGCGTCAGGTCCGGCTTGCCGAGCCAGCGGGCGATCGCCGCCCCGCCGACGATCTCGGCGGCGCCGAGGCCGAGGGAGAACCAGCCGAGCCCCTGCGCGAGCCCCTCGGTCGCCGGATCGGGCCGTCGGCGGGAATCCGGCGCGATCCGGGCGAGCGCGCCGTTCGATCCGTCGCTGTCGCGGGCCATGTCACCTCCATCTTTCCAGACTGGACGCACGGGGCCGGTCAGGGCCGCAGCACGACCTTGATGCAGTTGTCCTTCTTGTCCCGGAACGTCCGGTACAGCTCCGGGCCCTGCTCCAGCCCGGCCCGGTGGGTGATGACGAAGGAGGGATCGATCTGGCCCTCCTCGATCCGCCGCAGCAGGTCGTCCGTCCAACGGTTCACGTGGGTCTGTGCGGCGCGGATGGTCAGGCCCTTGTTCATCACCGCGCCCATCGGCATCTTGTCGACGAGGCCGCCATAGACGCCGGGGATCGAGAGGATGCCGGCGGGGCGGCAGACGTAGATCATCTCCCGCAGCACCGAGGCGCGGTCGCTTTCCAGCATCATCGCCTGCTTCACGCGGTCGTAGACCTGCTCGACGGCGCGCGGCGAGTGCGCCTCCATGCCGACCGCGTCGATGCACTTTTCCGGGCCCTTGCCGTGGGTCAGCTCGTTCAGGCGCTCGACCGGGCTCTCGCGCGTGTTGTCGATGACGACGGCGCCGCCGGCGCGGGCCATGTCGAGGCGCTCGGGCACGCTGTCGATGCAGATGACCTGCTTGGCGCCGAGCAGGATCGCCGAGCGGATCGCCATCTGCCCGACCGGGCCGGCGCCCCAGATCGCCACGGTGTCGTGGGGCTGGATGTCGGCCTGCACCGCCGCCTGCCAGCCGGTGGGGAAGATGTCGCCGAGGAACAGCACCTGCTCGTCGGTGAGCGAATCCGGCACCTTGATATGCGTCCGATCGGCGAACGGCACGCGGACATATTCGGCCTGCCCGCCGCTATAGCCGCCGGTCAGGTGCGAATAGCCGAACAGGCCGGCGGTGCCGTGGCCGAAGGCCTTGTCGGCCAGACTCCGGTTGCGGTTCGTGCGCTCGCAGACCGAGAAGAAGCCGCGCTTGCACTGGTCGCACTCGCCGCAGGTGATGATGAACGGGATCACGACCCGCTCGCCCTTCTTCAGCGTGCCGTTCAGGCCGCGTCCGGTCTCGACCACCTCGCCCATGAACTCGTGGCCGAGGATGTCGCCCTTCTTCATCGCCGGGATGACGTGATCGTAGAGGTGAAGATCCGAGCCGCAGATGGCGCAGGCCGTGACCTTGATGATGGCATCGCGATCATCCTCGATCTCGGGATCGGGGACGGTGTCGCAGCGAATGTCCTGGGTACCGTGCCAGACGAGGGCCCTCATCGGATCTTTCTCCCAAGGATTCTTTTTCAGGCCGCGCCGGATGCTTGAATGCGCTGCCCGGATATCCATGGGATGAGGGTTTTTGTTTCAATCGTGATCGATGATCTTTGAGCCTGCCGACATTTGATCGTTCCGCAGCGTCGCCTTACGTCTCGCAGACGCCCTCTCGGATCGACTCACGCGGCCATGGCGTTGGCCCGGCGCAGATCCTCGACGAAGGCCTGATAGGCCACCGCCTTCGCCGCCTCGTCGGGCAGGCGCAGCAGGTAGGAGGGGTGGACCGTGATGAA
>JAGTAM010000439.1 GCA_023422485.1 Pseudomonadota bacterium
AATTTCGCCGCCGGGGGCGCGGCGATCAACCAGCTCTGCGCCGCCTACGGCCTCGGCTTCCGAGTGTTCGACCTCGCCGTCGATCTTCCGACCGGCGATATCTGCTCCGGCCCGGCGCTCGACGAGAAGGGCTGCGTGGCCACCATGGCCTTCGGCATGGAGGCGGTGGCCGCGGGCACCGATTGCCTCGCGGTCGGCGAGATGGGCATCGGCAACACCACGGTCGCCGCGGCGATCTACGCCGCGCTCTACGGCGGCGAGGCGGAGCACTGGGTCGGGCGCGGCACCGGACTCGACGCGGCCGGCCTCGCCCGCAAGGCGCAGGCTGTGCGGCTGGCGATCGCGACCCACAAGGATCATCTGAGCGACCCGCTGGCGGTGCTGGCGCGCCTCGGCGGCCGCGAGATCGCGGCGATGGCCGGCGCCATTCTCGCCGCGCGGCTGCAGCGGGTGCCGGTGGTGCTCGACGGCTACGTGGCTACCGCGGCAGCCGCCGTGCTGCACGCCGCCGACCCGCACGCCCTCGACCATTGCCTCGCCGGCCATCGTTCGGCGGAAGGGGCGCACGGCGAGGTGCTGGAGCGGCTCGGCCTCAAGCCCGTGCTGTCGCTCGACATGCGGCTGGGCGAAGCCTCGGGCGCGGCCCTGGCGCTCGGCCTGCTTAAGGGCGCGCTCGCCTGCCACCGCGACATGGCGACGTTCGCGCAGGCGGGGGTTTCGGGCAAGAGCGCGGACTAGACCTCATTTCGGTAGAGGGTGCCAGCAAGCTCATCCCCCTCATGCCGAGGTGCCGAGCCAAAGCTCGGCCTCGAAGCACGGCGGAACGGTCGATCCCGAACATCGATCCTGCCGCGTCGGTCGGGCAGGAGAAGCTTCGCAGCGTGCTTCGAGGCTGCCGCGCAGCTCCTCGGCGTGAGGATTGTGGTGGCTGGCGGAAGCGGCTGGTCGAACAGAGACCGAAACCTTCGTCAGGCCGCCCGCGCGCGCTTGGCCGGCCCCGTCTCGGCCGGGGCCTTCTCGGCACCGAGGTTCATGGCGGGCAGGGTGTCCATGCCGCGGCTGGCCGGGAAAGTGACGATCACCTCGGTGCCCTCGCGGGGCTTCGACTTGAGCTGGAAGCCGCCGCCGTGGAGGTCGATCAGTCCCTTGACGATCGGCAGGCCGAGGCCGGAGCCCTGCTCGGCGGTCTTGATCGCCAGCGAGCCGCGCCCGAACGACGACATCACCGTGCCGAGCTCGTCCTCGGGGATGCCGGGGCCGGAATCCTTGACGCTGACATACTGCCCGCCCGACGAGGTCCAGCCGACCTTGATCGTGATCTCGCCGCCGGGCGGGGTGAACTTCACCGCGTTCGACAGGAGGTTGAGCACGATCTGGCGCAGCGCCCGCTCGTCCGCCCAGAGGCGGGGCAGGGAATCGTCGATGAGGCTCGTGAAGGTCTGGCCCTTGCTGCGGGCGCGCAGGGTCATCATGTGGCGGCACTCCTCGACCGTGTGGGCGAGCTGCACCGCCTCCTCGCTCAGGTCGTAGCGCCCGGCCTCGATGCGCGAGAGATCGAGGATCTCGTTGATGAGATTGAGCAGGTGCATCCCGCTGTCGTGGATGTCGGTGGCGTATTCCCGGTAGGCCGGGGCGGTGTGGGCGCCGAACACCTCGTTCTTCATCACCTCCGAGAAGCCGAGGATGGCGTTGAGCGGCGTGCGCAGCTCGTGGCTCATGGTGGCGAGGAAGCGGGATTTGGCGAGGTTGGCTTCCTCCGCCCGCCGCCGCGCCTCGTCGGAATTGGCCTTGGCCTGTTCGAGTTCGGCGAAGATCGCGTCCTTCTCCGCCCGTGACTGCAGGGTGCCGACGGCAGAGGCGTAGAGGCGGCGCGCCAGACCGGCGAAGAAGACTTGGCTCGCCACCGTCATGGCGACGAGGAGCATCGTGTCCATGTCGCGGGAGAAGAGCAGCAGCGACAGGGCCGCCAGCATCAGCGGCAGCAGGCCGGACAGGGCGGCGACCGGCACGGTGGCGGCGAGCATCGTCGTCACCGCGGCGACGATGACGAGGCCGAACAGCGCCAGAGTGCGGGCATCGGGAACGCCGACGAGCAGCAGCATCGCCCAGGCGAGGCTCTGGCCGAACTCGGCGGCGATGAAGATGCGCCCCCAACGCTGGAGCGGCAGGCTGTCCGGCGCCTGCCGCAGGAAGCGGCGGCTCAGCAGCAGCATCAGTGCGGTGGCGGCGAGCGCCCCGGCCGCCCAGACCGCCGCGGTCACGGCCGGCACCCAGATCGAGGAGGCCCCCGCCACCACCAGCGCCAAGACGAGGAGCGGGATGCCCGCGCCCACCCGGTACTGGGCGTAGAGGCGCAGCAATTCGTAATCGAAGGCCCGCTCCAGGCCGCTCGTAGAGGTCAGCCGCTCCCGGGCCGAGCGCATGTCGCGGGCGATGCCGCGCCGCTTGGCCACTTCCTGCGAGGAGGGCCCACGCCCGCGCTGAACCATCTCCGCTGTAAGGTCGGCCATAACAGTCGAGATCGCCAATCGGGAGCGGTGCGGGGCCTGATCGTGGTCTTGCGGCGCACGGGGCAAGGTGGAGAGCCGACAGCCTGCCCGCGAACCGTTAAGAAGCGGCTTCGAGACTCCCGCGAATTGTTTCGACCCGAGTCGGGAAAAGCTCATTTCGTATTCAGGTGCGCTGCCGCACATCAGGAATGAGCATCCGGGATCAGAATCGGAACGATTCCAAGTGCCGTCCCGAAGTGATGCGCCCGAAGCGCCCTGCCCTCGCGGAAGGGCGCTCGCGAGCCCCGGCGCATCGTGCGGCCCGTCGATCACGGAGTGCGCCCATGCTGACCCTCAACCTGAACGGCGTGGTCCGGGAGGTCGATGCCGACCCCGACATGCCCCTGCTCTGGGTGATCCGCGACCGGCTCGACATGACGGGCACCAAGTATGGCTGCGGCATCGCCCAGTGCGGCGCCTGCACCGTGCATGTCGATGGCCAGCCGGTGCGCTCCTGCCAGACCCGCATCGGCGATGTGGGTGAGGCCAAGGTCACGACGATCGAGGGCGTCCAGGGCAAGGTGGCCGACGCGGTGAAGGCGGCTTGGCGCGGCCTCGACGTGGTCCAGTGCGGCTACTGCCAGTCCGGCCAGATCATGTCGGCCATCGGCCTGCTCACCGACAACCCGAAGCCCAGCGACGCCGACATCGACGGCGCGATGGACGGCAATGTCTGCCGCTGCGGCACCTATCAGCGCATCCGCGCCGCCATCCACGAAGCCGCCCGCTCGCTCGCCTGAGCCGCC
>JAGTAM010000485.1 GCA_023422485.1 Pseudomonadota bacterium
GTGGCCGCCCGCCACTCCTTCGCGGCGATGCTGCCGCCGCGCTACCGCGAGAAGGTGGAATTCTACGATCCCTCCCGGATCACCGCCGCCGCGAGTCTGGAGGAGAACCTGCTGTTCGGGCGCATCACGCAAGGCGAGGCGGGTGCCGAGGCGCGGGTGCGCGCCCTGGTGCGCCGGGTGCTCGCCGAGCAGGGGCTGGAGCCGACCGTCTACCGGCTCGGCCTCGCGGCGCGGATCGAGGCCGGCGTCGTGGTCGCCGGCCAGGGCCAGCGCGCGGTGCTGGGGGAGGGCGCCCTCGGTCCGCGCGAGCGGGTGGCGATCGAGTTCGTCCGCTGCCTCGTGCGCCGCCCGGACATCCTCGTGGTCGGCCTCTCGCTCGACGACCGCAAGCCCGACGAGATCACCGCCCGAATCGAACGCCTGCGGGCGCTGCGCGCGGGAGCCTCCCTCATCGTCTGCCTGCCCGACGAGGCTACCCTCGACCGGCAGGCGCCGTTCGACGCCGTACTGCGGGTGGAGCGCAACACCGTGGTGACGGGCGATCCGCAGGAAACCGAAGCGGTCCCCGCCTGAGCGCTTCCGTTTCCCGCAAAACCGCCCCAAAGCTTGGGCACGATCCGATTCCGTCGCCCTTGGGCGCCGCCGGTCGAACCCGGCCTCAATCGAGACGGTGCATGTCCTCCCCGAACGGATCCCGACGCCTTGAGAGGTTTTGCCTGCGCACCCTCGTATCGGCCGTGATCGGGCTGCTGTTCGTCTCCGCCTCGAACACCCTCGCCCTGGCCGACAAGGCGAACGCGCCGATCCCGGCCGCGACCCTGGCGCTGATGGCGGCACGCGGCACCGATGCCGCCTCGCCGATCGTGCTGCGGGCCTACAAGAAGGAAGCCGAGATCGAGGTCTGGAAGCGCAACGCCGCCGGCCGCTACGTGCCGATCAAGACCTATCCGATCTGCCGCTGGTCCGGTCAGCTCGGGCCGAAGACCAAGACCGGCGACCGGCAGACGCCGGAGGGGTTCTACACCGTGGCCAAGAGCCAGATGAACCCGAACTCGCGCTACTACCTCTCCTTCGACGTCGGCTACCCCAACGCCTACGACCGGGCGCACGGCTCCACCGGCTCGGCGGTGATGGTCCACGGCGTCTGCTCCTCCATGGGCTGCTTCGCCATGACGGATGCCGTGGCAGGAGAACTGTTTTCCATCGCCCGCGAGGCATTCTCCGGCGGGCAGCGCGCGTTTCAGTTCCAGTCCTTCCCGTTCCGCATGACCGCCGCGAACATGGCCCGGCACCGCACAGACCCAAACATCGCCTTCTGGCGCCAGTTGAAGCAGGGCTCCGACCGCTTCGAGGCGACGGGTGAGGAACCGGTCGTGAGCATCTCGGGCGGGCGCTACACCTTCGCGCCCTCATCCGATCCGGCCAAGGAGGCGGCCTTCACAGCCCTGCACAAGGACGAGACCGACCGAATCGCCGCCCTGGTGGAGGAGGGCGCGGCGGCCGTGCGGACGACCTATTCCGATGGCGGGCAGCACGCCTTCTGGGCCGCGCGGATCCGCCAGGGATTTCCGGTGGGCGACATCAGCCGGCCCGAAGCCCTGGCCTATGCCGGCCAGGAGGTGGTGCTGATCCCCGCCCGCCGCCGTCCGCCCCCGCGGCTGCCCGTGCCGGACGCGGTCTGGGCCGCCTGGATCGGCCCGGAGAGCCCGTCTCTCGCGATGCGGACGGCGGATTTCGTGCCGCCCTACGAGGCCGCGCCAGACCGCTTCACGGCCCGTGTCGTGCACTACGCGCAGTCATGGCCGAGCCTGGCTCGTGCCGCCATCGAGGCGGAAATTCCGCCGCCCGATTTCACACCGTCACAACCTTCGATTGAGAAGGTGGCGCAGCGCTGACCTGGATCTCCTCAAAACGGCGTGTGCGAGCACGCACACAGACCCGAATGGCGGGGCCCCATCTCAGCACTGTACACTCCGTGCCCGAAGAGGGGCCGAAGGACAGCCGCGAAAACGTGCGCGGATGCGCACTGCGGCGCCACTGCTACCCGAGAAAGCCCGGCATGAAACCGGGCATTGGTGCCGATCGATGACCCTGCCATATCCAGCCAAGGACGACGCCCTCGTCCTGCGTTTCTGGGGCGTACGCGGCTCCACGCCGGTCAGCGGCCCCGAGACCGCCGAGTTCGGCGGCAATACGCCGTGCCTGGAGATCCGCTGCGGGGATCGCCTGTTCGTCATCGATGCCGGCTCCGGGCTCGGTGCCTTCGGGCGCAGCTGCCGAGAGTCGCTGCCGCAGGACATCGACCTTCTGTTCAGCCACCTCCATCTCGACCACACGGCCGGCCTGCCCTTCTTCAAGCCGGCCGTGATGAACTGCGGCTACACGATCCACACCTATTGCGGGAATCTCGACGGCGCCAGCGCGCAGGACGCGCTCGACCGGCTGTTCTCGCCGCCGCTGTTTCCGGTGACCCTCGACGTGCTGCCCTGCACCTTCAAGCATCACGGCTTCAAGGCGGGCGAGCCGCTGACCTTCGCCGACGGCATCCGCGTCGATACGATCCTGCTCGACCATCCGCAGGGCTCGACGGGCTACCGCTTCGATCACGGCGGAAAGCGCCTCTGCATCATCAGCGACATCGAGCACGGCACGAACTGGCCCGATCCGGAGCTGTGCCGCTTCGTCGAGGGGGCCGACCTCCTCGTCTATGACGTCATGTTCACCGAGGGCGAGTATCCCTGCTGCAAGGGCTGGGGCCACTCGACCTGGCAGAAGGGTGTCGAGCTGGCCAAGGGAGCAGGGGTCAAGGCGCTCGGCATCATCCACCTGCACCCGGCCCATTCCGACGTGCAGTTGCGCAAAGTCGAGGCCGAGATGCAGGCCGAGATGCCGACCGCCTTCATCGCCCGCGAGCGCCAGTCGATCGAGGTGGGTCGCCCCCTCATTGGCCTCGCCGAGCCGCCGATGCTGGCCTTGGCCCGGCGGGCCTGAGGGGCCTCCGAGGCCGTCGGGAAACCACGCGTGCTTTGCGATCGCTCCGCGTCGGTCCCATCGTCACGCCAGACCGTTGCGACCCCGTGATCCGATCGGGTTGGATCAAGCACGGGTCGGGCCCGCCACGCTTCCTCACCGCACGTCCCAAAGCCGGATGAAGCAAGGCCCACCCGGCATGCCGGGTGGGCCTCTTGTCGGACCATCCTCCCGCGAACGGGGCGGGCTGCCGAACTCACATCGCCGACGTCGCGCCCGCGCCCTCCTCGCGGCCGATGCGGCTGTGCTTGCGGCTCCAGGCGAAGTAGATCACGAGGCCGATCGCCAGCCAGATGATGAGGCGCAACCAGGTGTCGCCGTCGAGCGAGAGCATCATGGCGAGGCAGAACAGGGCGCCGAGGATCGGCACGAACGGCACCAGCGGCGTGCGGTAGGCGCGCGGGGCGTCGGGCTGGGTGCGGCGCAGGATGATCACGCCGGCGCAGACGAGGATGAAGGCGAGCAGGGTGCCGATGCTGGTCATGTGGCCGAGCTGCGAGATCGGCAGGAAGCCGCCGAGCGCGCTGGTGAACACCATGAAGAACAGGTTCGAGCGGTAGGGCGTCTTCCATTTCGGGTGGATCGCCGAGAAGAAGCCCGGCAGGAGCCGGTCCTTCGACATCGAGTAGAACACCCGGCTCTGGCCCAGCAGCAGCACGAGGATCACGGTCGAGAAGCCGCAGATCACGCCGAAGGTGACGAGGCTCTTCAGCCACGGATAGGGGGTCGCGGCGATCGCGGTGTTCACCGGGGCGGCGTCGCCCCGCATGGCGTCGTAGTGGACGAGGCCGGTCAGCACGCCCGCAAACGCGATGTAGAGCGCCGTGCAGATCGCGAGCGAGCCGAGGATGCCGATCATCATGTTGCGCTGGGGGTTCTTGGCCTCCTGCGCCGCGGTCGAGACCGCGTCGAAACCGACATAGGCGAAGAACACTACGCCGGCCGCCCTCATCACGCCGCTCCAGCCATATTCGCCGAAGGTGCCGGTATTGGCCGGCAGGAAGGGGTCGTAGTTCTGGGCCTTGATGTAGAACAGGCCGACCCCGATCACCGTGATCACCACAGCGAGCTTGATCACCACCACCACGCCGTTGACGCGCGCCGAGGAGCGGATGCCGATGATGAGCAGCGCCGAGGTCAGAACCACGATCAGGATCGCAGGCAGGTTGACGAGGCCGTGCGCCATCGTGCCGTCGGCAAGCTGGTAGGTCTCGAAAGGCGAGTGCACCAGGGAACCGGGCAGGTTGATCCCGAGCGTATCGCGCAGGAAGCGTGTGACGTAGCGCGACCAGCTCACCGAGACGGTGGCGGCGCCGACCGCGTATTCGAGCACGAGATCCCAGCCGATGATCCAGGCGATGAACTCGCCCATCGTGGCGTAGGTGTAGGTGTAGGCCGAGCCCGCGACCGGGATCATGCCGGCCAATTCGCTGTAGCACATGCCGGCGAGCGCGCAGCCGATGGCGGCGATGGCAAACGAGAGCGTCACGGCCGGGCCCGCATGCTCGGCGGCGGCGATGCCGGTGAGCGAGAACAGGCCGGCTCCGATCACCGCGCCGATGCCGAGACCGACCAAGCTCCAGGGGCCGAGATGGCGTTCCAGCTTGTTTTCGCCGGATTCGGCGTCGGCGTTGAGCCGTTCCAGCGTCTTGATCCGAAAGAGATCACTCGCCAAGCCTGACGCCATATCCGTCTCACCCCCCGTTGGCTGACCCCGCCCCCCGTGAGAGGGAAGGCACGGCGTCACATCTCATAGATCAACCGCGAAACCGGCGTGCGCGCAACGGCCGGCTGCGACATGACCGTGCAAGGAAACGGCCAAGATGTCGCGATCCGCTGTCGGATTCGCGTCACAGCGGCCAGGAAACGTCGCGATAGGCCCCGTCCCAGAACCCGTATTCGAGGCGGGTGGCGTGGGCGTAGGCTGCGTGCATGCGCTCCCGCAGGAGGGGTGAGGCGTCCGCCGCGGCCTCGTCGGTCGCGGCGATCATCGCGGCCACCGCCTCGCCGAATTCCTCGCCGGCATAGGTGTCGATCCAGGCACGATAGGGATTGTCGGAGCCCGCGCGGGAGAAGATGTCGCGGCCGACCTCGGCATAGATCCAGAAACAGGGCAGGAGCGCCCCGAGCACGACTTCGTAGGGCTCGGCATAGGCCGTCGCGGTCAGCCACGTGACGTAGTGGTCGCAAGGAGGCGAGAGGGGTGTGGCCGCAAAAGTTTGGGCGTCGATGCCGTAGGCCTGGAAGAAGCCGCCGTGTAGCGCGCGCTCGACCACGATGGCGGTCTCGGCGCCGCGGGCGAACTGCACGATCCGGTCGGGGTGCGGCGCCTTGGCGGCGGCGAGCGCCAGCGCCCGGCCGAAGCCGATCAGATAATGCGCATCCTGGACGATGTAGCGGCGGAAGCGCTCAGGGCTCAGCGCGCCCTCCGCCAGTTCCGCGTTGAACGGCATCGTCCGGATGGACTCGTAGGCCGCGAGATTGCGGGCCCAGGCTTCCTGCGTGAAGCGCCCGGCAGAGGTGGTGTCGGCCAAGAACGGCGCTCCGTTTTCGAGAAAGAATCAGCCCTGCCGTTGCGCCTGCGTCACCGCCACGTGGATCAGTTCGGCCAGCGTGCGGACCTTGAGCTTCTGGCGCATCTGCGAGCAGGCGTTGGTGACGGTCTTGTAGCTGACCGAGAGATCGGCGGCGATGGCGCCGTAGGAC
>JAGTAM010000492.1 GCA_023422485.1 Pseudomonadota bacterium
ATCTTGCTCGCCTCGACGTCGGGCTGGTCGAACGGGTTGATGCCGAGCACCGCGCCCGCCACCGCCGTGGCGCTCTCGAAGCGGTAGAATTCCTGCGGGAGCTGCTCCACCTTGTCGAGATCGATGCGCACCACCGGCTGCGCCTCGCTCTCGAGGATCTTCACCGCCTCGTCCTGGCGGGCATCGGCTTGGGCCGCCAGACGCAGATACACGAACAGGCGATCCTCGCCGTAGACGGCCGGCACGCCCACGGGCTCGCCCTCGATCGGAATGATGCCGACGCCCTCCTTGCCGGTCGATTCGGCGATGAGCTGCTCGGCCCAGGTTCCGAAGGTGTCGATCCCGGGGGAGGCGATGATCGTGATCTTGTCGCGCCCGAACTCCTTGGCCGCCACGCCCATCGCCGCACCGAGGCGCACGCCGGGATTGGCCGCGGGCGGCACCGCCGGCCCGCAGGAGCGGACCATCATCCGGGCGCTGTCGAGGAAGTCGCGGATCTCGACGCCAGCCGCCGCGGCGGGGACGAGACCGAAGGCCGACAGCACCGAATAGCGCCCGCCGATCTGCGGCACGCCGAGGAAGATCGCTCGGAAGCCGTCATCCTTCGCGGCCTTCTCCATCGCCGAGCCCGGATCGGTCACGGCAACGAAGTGGCGGCCGGCCCTGTCGGCTCCGACCACCTCCTTCATCCGGCCGAGGAAGTAGTCGCGGAACACGTTGGGCTCCAGGGTCGAGCCCGACTTCGAGGCGACGATGAAGAGGGTCTTCTCGAGGTTCACCGCCGCCTCGACGGCGCGCACCTCGTCCGGATCGGTCGAGTCGAGGATGCGCAGCTTCGGATAGCCCTCGCGATGGCCGTAGGTCGCGGCGATCACTTCCGGCCCGAGGCTGGAGCCGCCCATGCCGAGCACCACCGCATCGGTGAAGCCCTCGGCGCGGATCTCCTCGGCGAAGCCTTCGTAGAGTTCGACCCGCTCCCGCTCGTCCTCGACGATGCGCAGCCAGCCGAGCCACTTGTCCTCGTCGCTTCCGGTCCAGACGCTGGCGTCATGCGCCCAGAGGCGGCGGATCGCGCCGCTGGCGCGCCAAGCCTCGACCGCCTTGTCGGTGGCGGCCTGGAGCGCGTCGTCGAACTTGAAGGTCTGGGCGTCGAGCCGGTGATCAAGGAAGGCCGCGCGCTTGCCCGCGACGGCGCCGAGGAGCGCGTCGGCGGCATCGACGAAGAGCTGCACGCCCTCGTCCACGAGCTGGCGGGCCACCGCCTCGATGTCGATGCCGGCTTGCGCGAGCCGCGCCATCACGGTTTCGGCCTCGCCGACATTCTCCTCCAGCGTCGCCCGCACCCGGCCATGATCGCGGAACGCGTCCATGGTGGCCGGCGGCATGGTGTTGACGGTGTTCTTGCCGATCAGCTCCTCGACGTAGAGCACGTCGGAATAGGCCTTGTTCTTGGTTCCCGTGGAGGCCCAGAGCAGGCGCTGCGCCTTGGCGCCCTTGGACTCCAGCGCCGACCATTTCGGCCCGGAGAAGATGCGCTTGTAGCGCTGGTAGGCGAGCTTGGCGTTGGCGATCGCCACCTTGCCCTTCAGATCCTCGTAGCCGCCGACTTCGTCGAGCTTCTTGTCGACGAGGGTGTCGATGCGGCTGATGAAGAAGCTCGCGACCGACGCGACCCGCGAGACGTCGCCGCCCTTCTCTCCGAACTCGGTCAGGCCGTCGATGAACGCGTGGGCGACCTCTTCGTAGACATCCTGCGAGAACAGCAGGGTGATGTTGACCGAGATGCCCTCCGCCGTGAGCTGGCGGATCGCCGGCAGGCCCGCGGGGGTGGCCGGCACCTTCACCATCAGGTTGTCGCGGCCGACCGCCTGATGCAGGCGGCGGGCCTCGTTGAGGGTCTCCTCGGTGTCGAGGGCGAGGTAGGGCGAGACTTCGAGGCTGACATAGCCGTCGGCGCCGTCGCTCGATTCGTAGACGGGCCGCAGCACGTCGGCCGCCGCCTGGATGTCGGCGATGGCCAGACCCTCGTAGAGATCGATGACGCGGGCGTCGCTGTGATCGAGGGCGGCCTTGAGACTGTCGTCGTACTCGGCCGTGTGGCCGATCGCCTTCTCGAAGATCGCCGGGTTGGAGGTGACGCCGCGCAGATCGTCTTTCTCGACCAGCGCCTTGAGTTCGCCCTTGGCGATGAAGCCGCGGGCCACGAAGTCGAGCCAGACCGCCTGCTCGTGCTCGGAGAAGAGGGCGTTCAGCGCGTTCATCTCAGTCGTCCTCGCCTGATTTTTCTGCGTCCCGTACCCGGTAGATAGGGCGGCAGGCCGCTCGTAACCCTCCCCTCTCAGCGGGGGAGGGTGGCCCGCAAAGCGGGTCGGGAGAGGGGGGAGCGCCGCTTCCGGATGGTGCGGAGCCGGCCCCTCACCCGCCTGCTCCGCCGGCACCCTCTCCCGCAGAGGGGAGAGGGTTCATCGCCTGCGCCCTTATTTCTTGTGCTTGGCCACCTGCGCGCGGGCGGCCTCGATCACCTTCTCGGCGGTGAAGCCGAACTTGCCGAGCAGGTCCTTGATCGGGGCCGAAGCGCCGAAGGTGTGCATGCCGACGATCGCGCCCGCGGATCCGGCGTAGCGGTCCCAACCGATGACGCTGCCCTGCTCCACCGCCACGCGCGCGAGCACCTCGGGCGGCAGGACGCTGTTGCGGTAAGCCTCGTCCTGGCGCTCGAACAGGTCCCAGGACGGCATCGAGACGACGCGGGCCTTCACGCCCTCGCTCTTCAAGGTCTCGTAGGCGCCGACACAGAGCTGCACCTCGGAGCCCGTGCCGATCAGGATCACGTCGGGCGTGCCGTCGCAATCGGCGAGCACGTAGGCGCCCTTCGCGGTGCCCGAGGCGGGCGCGTATTTCGTGCGGTCGAAGGTCGGCAGCGGCTGGCGCGACAGCGCCAGAACCACCGGCTGGTCCTTGAGCGAGAAGATCACCCGGTAAGCCTCGGCCACCTCGTTGGCATCGGCCGGGCGCAGCGTCACGAGGCCGGGGATGCAGCGGAGCGAGAGCAGTTGCTCCACCGGCTGGTGGGTCGGCCCGTCCTCGCCCACGCCGATCGAGTCGTGGGTGAAGATGTGGAAGACCGGCAGCTCCATCAGCGCGGCGAGCCGGATCGGCGGGCGCATATAGTCGGCGAAGCCCAGGAAGGTCGCCCCGTAGGCGCGCAGGCCCACGAGGCCGAGGCCATTCACGATCGAGCCCATGGCGTGCTCGCGCACGCCGAAATGGATGTTGCGTCCGCCCGGCTCGAACGGGGTCAGCGAGCCCGCGCCCTCGAAGGTGAGGTTCGACTTGTTCGACGGCGCGAGATCGGCCGAGCCGCCGAGGAGGAACGGCACGTGCCGGGCGATGGCGTTGAGCACCTTGCCCGAGGATTCGCGGGTGGCGAGACCCTTGGCGTCGGGTTCAAATACCGGGATGTCGCGGTCCCATCCTTCCGGCAACCGGCCTTCGAGGAAGGCGGAGAGTTCCTCGGCATGCTCGGCATCGGCCGCCTTGGCGGCCTCGAAGAAGCCCTGCCACTGGCTGTAGAGCGCCGCGCCACGCTTGCCGATGCCCTCGGCAAAGGTGTCGTAGACCCCGTCAGGCACCAGGAACTCGGAATCCTCCGGCCAGCCATAAGCGCGCTTGGCGCCCTTCACCTCGTCGGGGCCGAGCGCGTCCGAGTGGGCCTTGGAGGTGTTCTGTTTGGTCGGCGCGCCGTAGCCGATGATCGAGTTGACGATGATCAGCGTCGGGCGGTCGCTCGATTGCAGGAAGGTCTCGAGCGCCGAGGCGATGGCGTGGGTGTCGTTGGCATCGGCCACCCGCAGCACCTGCCAGCCATAGGCGAGGAAGCGCGCGGCGACCTCCTCCGAGAAGGCGAGTTCGGTGTGGCCCTCGATGGTGATGGTGTTGTTGTCGTAGATCCAGCACAGGTTCGACAGGCGCAGATGCCCCGCGATCGAGGCGGCCTCCTGG
>JAGTAM010000543.1 GCA_023422485.1 Pseudomonadota bacterium
CTTCTCGCCCGCCCGATCCGGCGGTGCCTCAAAGTCCGTGGGGATTGGAATTGCACCGGGCTCGGAAGGCCTTGAACGGTCTCCCCGCGGCGCGGCGGTCGCCTAGCATGCGATCCAGGGGGGCGCAAGGCAACGTTAGGGCCATGGTTGAGCCTTCGTCCGGCGTGAGCGCATGGACGGAATGCCGGCTCAGATCGTTTCGCGCGAGCGTTGTCCGATCCGGGCCGGCCCTTCGCCGTCAGATCCAGCCCTGCAACTCCCGCCGCACCACGTGCTCGATCACTCGCATGCCGAGGTCGGAATCGTTGAGGCAGGGGATGAAGGCGTATTTCTCGCCGCCGTTCTCCTCGAAATAGTGGCGGTTCTCGCCGTCGAGTTCCTCCAGCGTCTCCAGGCAGTCGGCGGTGAAGCCGGGCGCCACGATCGCCATGCGCTTCACGCCGGACTTGGCCAGCGCCTGCACCGTCTCGTCGGTATAGGGCTTGAGCCATTCCTCGTTGCCGAAGCGCGACTGGAAGGTCACGCGCATCTGCTCGGGGGTGTAGCCCATCGCCTCGCGGATCAGCCGGCCGGTCTTGAGGCACTGGCAATGGTAGGGGTCGCCCTTGAGCAGGTAGCTCTTCGGCACGCCGTGGAACGAGGTGAGGATCACCTCCGGCTCGATATCCAGCTTGGCCAGCCCCTCGCGGATCGAATCCGCCATGGCTTGGATGTAGACGGGGTCGTCGTGATAGGGCGGCGAGACCCGCACGGTCGGCTGCCAGCGCATCTGCATCAGCGCCTTGAAGGCCTGATCGCAGGCGGTGGCCGAGGTCGCCGCCGCATATTGGGGATAGAGCGGCACGAGCAGGATGCGGTCGCAGCCCTGGTCCAGCAGCGCCTGGATGCGAAGGCTCACCTCCGGCTTGCCGTAGCGCATCGCCCAGTCGACCACGACGGAATCGCCCATCGCCGCCTGCAGCTTCTCGCACTGGCCGCGGGTGATGGTCTTGAGCGGACCCTCGTCGCGCTCGTTGTTCCAGATGCTGGCGTAGTCGCGGCCCTTCGGCCCCGGCCGCTTGGTCAGGATGATGAGGTTGAGGAGCGGCCACCAGATCAGCCGCGGCACCTCGATCACCCGGCGGTCGGAGAGGAATTCCTTGAGATAGCGGCGCATCGGCCAGTAGCTCGTACCCTCCGGGGTGCCGAGATTCATCAGCAGCACGCCGACGCGGCCGGTCTTCACGGCCGGGTGGTCGGGCGGCAGGGCGGTGGGCGCGACCCTCACGGGATTGCGCAGAAGGGTTTCGGGTTCGACGCGTTCGTTCATCGGGTTTCCGGTCACGGGCGTCCCGCCTTCCTCAACGCGGCCTCAATGCGGCAAGCGATCCGGTTGTGCGGGCCGGCCGTTCGATCTAGAGCAGGCGGCTTTCCAGGGCCAAGATTCTCCGAAGTTCCTCTCGGAGCCTCCGGCCCGTATCTTGCGCAAACCCTTTGCCCGAAATCGCTCCGGAGGCCAGCGCGACATGCCGTCCCCCCGCTACTTCCTGAAGCACTTCGTGCCGTTCACCGGCTACCCCTACGAGGGGGCGCCGGCCGCGTGCAACCTGTGCGGATGCCGCGACGCCGTCACCGTGGCCGAGACCGACCGGCGGCTCAAGACCCTGCGCTCGATCGCCTGCACCCAGTGCGGCCTGATCCGCACCGATCCGATGCCGACGCCGGACGAGCTGGCCGAGTATTACGCGAGCGCCTACCGGGCCGATTACCAGCTCGCCTTCGCCGGCGGGCCGCCGCGCCACCACCTCAACCGCTCCGCTCGCGAGGCCAAGTTCCGCGCCGACCTGCTGGCGCCGAAGCTGAAGGCGGGCGCGCAGCTGCTCGACTTCGGCTCGGGCTCGGGCGAGTTCCTGGCGGAAGCCAAGAGCCGCGGCTGCGAGGTGATCGGCGTCGAGCCGGGCCGCGACTACGCGACCTACGCCCGCACCCATCACGGCGTCGAGGTGCTCGACGAGGCCGAGGATCCGAACCGCTTCCCCGCCGGCCATTTCGACGTGATCTCGACGCACCACGTGCTGGAGCACCTGCGCAACCCGGCCGAGACGATGGAGCGGCTGGCCCGCTGGCTGAAGCCCGACGGCATTCTCTACGCCGCGGTGCCGAACATGGCCGCCACCGGCAAGCCGCCGCACGAGCGCTTCCACTTCGCCCACGTCCACGGCTACGTGCGCGAGACCTTCGACCTCCTGGCCCGCCGCGCCGGCCTCGTGCCGCATACCGAGTACTGGCGCGAGGACACCACGGTGGTCTACCGCAAGACCGACGCGCCCGCCGTGCCGCTGACGAACCCCGGTCTCGCCGACCGGCTGGCCGTCGATCTGAAGCCGATGTCGGCGGGGCTCTACTTCGCCTCGGGCGCCTGGATCTGGCCGGCCCTGCGGCGCAACGCCAAGGCGGTGCGGGACGGGATGGCCAAGGACGGACTCACGAAGGACGGGGCGGCCAAGCG
Organism: Pseudomonadota bacterium; assembly: GCA_023422485.1. Taxonomy (GTDB): domain Bacteria; phylum Pseudomonadota; class Alphaproteobacteria; order Rhizobiales; family Beijerinckiaceae; genus Methylobacterium. The sequence goes on from JAGTAM010000543.1 coordinate 2,489, forward strand.
CTGAGCCGGTGATGCGCCCGACCCGTCGGCAGACGGTCGCCGGGCTCGGCGCCGGCCTTCTCGCCGCTGGCACCGGCCCGGTCTTCGCGGGCGCGCCGACCTTCACCCTGCTCCTCGTCAACGACATCTACGCGATGGAGGCGGTGGAGGGGCGTGGCGGCTTCGCCCGGCTCAACGCGGTGGTGAAGGCCGAGCGCGCCCGCGGTGTGCCGCTGCTCTACGCCCATGCCGGCGACAGCTTCTCGCCCTCGCTGATGTCGGGCTTCGACCGGGGCGCGCATATCGTCGAACTCCTGAACCTGGCACCGCCCGACGTGTTCGTGCCGGGCAATCACGAGTTCGATTTCGGACCGGCCGTCTTCGCCGAGCGCCGGAACGAGGCCCGCTTCCCGTTCCTCGCCGCCAACCTGCGCGGGCCGGACGGCGAACGACTGCCCGGAATCGAGGATGCGCGGCTGATCGAACTCGGCGGCATCCGCGTCGGCCTTGTCGGCATCGCCCTGCAATCGACGCCGGAAAAATCGCAGTCCGGAGACCTTCGCTTCGGCCCCGAGATCGAGACGCTCGCCCGCGAGGCGGAGCGCCTTGGCGGGGACGGCGCGCAGATGGTCGTCGGCATCGCCCACAGGGCGCGGGTGACCGACGAGGCGATCGTGCGGGCGCGCGTCGTCGACATCCTGCTCTCGGGCCACGACCACGACCTCTGCGTCCGCGACGACGGGCAGGCGGTGCTGGTCGA
>JAGTAM010000546.1 GCA_023422485.1 Pseudomonadota bacterium
CGGCCATCGACTTCAACATGACGATGGAGCGCGAGCCCAACAATAAGGGCGACCGGGTCAAGCTCGCCATGTCGGGCAAGTTCCTGCCCTACAAGTATTACGGCAACGACGAGGGCGTGCCGGAATACGGCTTCAAGGAGGCCTGAACCTCGACGAGGCCTGGTCCTTGACGTTGAAAGCCGGAAGCGGCCCAACTGCCTTCGGCGGTACCTTGCGCCATCAGGTGCTCCCGTCATCCGAGCAGGCTGTAACCGGGACCGCGAGCGCGAGCGGCACGCAAGCCAGGTGCAGGCAGAGGGAAAGAGCGCGTCACCCGCTCAATCATGTCATCTAACGTCAACCGCAACCATCCGCGCGCTCAGAGTGGACGGACAGGCAACAGCTTGCCGCGCAGCAGCAGGCTCAATGTTCTGAGCGCTATCCAGCCGATGATGAGGTTGGCTGCGGCGAACAGCGGGATAGCGAGGAACGCACTTGGTCCGTCCAGCCCGCGCTCTGTCAGGCGTAAGGCGGCAAGCGGAAGGGCCGAGACGCCGAACGTGTAGGCCCAGGCTGCTGGCGAGAACGGCTGCTGCCGCAGCCATGGCACCAGCCGCATTGTGATCAGGGCATGCAGCAGGGCGTAGCCAAAGAGGATCTGCGCAAGCCGATCAGGTAGTCCGTCCGTGACCGCCAGGTATGCGACGCAGGCCACCGCGGGTGGCGCAAGGTGCAACCCGAGCGAGGCGCGCAACGGCACCGGCAGTGCCTGTAGGATCAGCCGATGGATGACAACAGATTCCAGCGTCAGCCACGACAGGAGACCGGCGCCGAAGAAGAGCAGGCCGAGTTCCTTCATGTCGAACGCGGCGCAGGTGATGGCCGCCACGAAGCCTCCACCGACGGTGGGCATGTAGAGAATCGGCGTCGTCGCCTCGAAGGCGCGGTCGCCCATCCAGAGGCTTCCCATTCCCCAAACGGCGAAGAGGGTCGTCCCGAAAAGTCCCGCCAGTGCCATCATCCAGGCGATGTCCGGCCAGTGTGGCGCGAGGCCGACGCTGGCGATCATCGTGGCGACGGGAGCCAACGAGGCGAAGAACGAGGAGGTGGGATCGCGCGCCTCAGCCAGAACCGTGTCCCGGTCGTTCAGCCACCGCGTGGCGTAAAGGATCAACCATGCCGCCCAGACGGCGACGCCGAACAGGGACAGCATCTCGCCAACCCAGGCGGGCGCCAATCCACGGCGCGCGGCAGCGCGCCAGCCGTTACCCAGGCCGCAGAGTCCCAGGACCATCCCGAAGAAGGTGGCCGGGACTCGTGCCCGTGGCAGCGAGGCGAAATGGTGCCGAGGACCGCTCGGATGCTCCGGGCGGCTGGATGCGTTCGCCACGTCAGGCACCTCAGACAACCGTGGTGATCGCGCCGGGCGGATGCGCCAGGAGCGTGGCGAGCAGGCTCAAGCCGTATCGCAAGCTCTCGGCGTCCGACGCCGCCCCCAAGGAGACACGGATAGCCTCGGGCGCTGGTCCGATGGAGAAGGCATCACTCAGGACGACCGACAGCCCGAGTTGACGCGCATGCGCACCGAACTCGCCGCGACGCCATGGCTCGGGAAGCCGGAGCCAAAGGTGATGCCCGTAGGGATGCGCCCGGACGTCGAGACCTTGGAGCGTCTCCCGAACAACCGCCTGCCGGAGTCCGTTCTCCTGCCGGATGGCTGCCACGATCGCGTCGAGCTCGCCGTCCGCAATCCATTGCGAGGCGAGCGCAGCCGTGAGCGGCGAGGCCATCATGTTGATAGCACGCAGTTCCGCAGCGAGCCGGACAGCCTCATTGGTGCCCGGAACCGCGACATAGGCAATGCGCAGCCCTGGGCTGACGCACTTGGAGAGCGTGGCGATGTGCCAAGTGATGTCGCCGGCCAGCGCCGCGATGGGAGGCGGAGCTTCGGGGGGCAGCTCACCATAGGCGTCGTCCTCGACAATGGCGACGCCGTGCGAGCGCGCGACCTCGGCGATCCGCACACGACGGGCCCTCGGCAGCGTCGCGGTGGTCGGATTGTCGAGCGTCGGCACCACATACAAGGCCCTCGGTCCGTCGGACTTGCAGCATTCCAGGAATGCGTCCGGGTCGATCCCGTCCTCGTCGCAGGCTACCGGAACGAGGCGAATGCCACGGCGCTCAGCGGGCATCCGTAGGCCGGGATAGGTCAGGGTCGGTACGCAGAGCGCATCCCCCGGCTTGAGAAGGGCGGCGAGCACGGCGGCGAGGACGACCTGAGCGCCCCCCGCCACGAGGACGCGCTGCACCGGGACCGGCCCGAGCCGTCGGGCGAGCCACTGCGACGCCGCGGCCCGGTCAGCCATGTTCCCGGCGCTATCCTGGTACTGCATCCGGTCGAGAAAGCCGGGCGACCTGGCAAGGCGACACAGGGCCGCCTCCATACCCTCTGCCAAATGCGCCGCGATCGGCTGGGGCGGCATGTTCATGCTGAAGTCGACGCTCCCGGACGGGTCCGGCCCGCGGACGGTCGCGGGGGTGGGGGCCTGTCCGCGAACGAAGCTGCCCCGGCCGGTCGTGGCATCGATCAAGCCCGTCCGGCGTGCCTCGTTGAAGGCGCGCGTGACCGTGGTGAGATCGACATTGAGCCGCTTGGCCAGTGCGCGTTGCGGCGGCAGGCGTGCGCCCGGCGGGAGTCGGCCAGTGCGGATGTCCTCGGCCAGCGCCTTGACGATGGCGCGGTACTTCGGCCCTGCGTCGCCAGAGATTGTCGGGATCCATGTCTCCATCGTTGACCCCTGTTCTCGCCACGATGTATGCATACATGCTTGCCAGAAGCCGGGCGAGATCGGATTTCATAAGTCGAATTTCGCCCGGCGAAGCGAGCCGCTCCCGTAATGTATGGATGTTTATGCCATACATTCTGGCCGTGCAAGGCGCAGCGTTCGTGCCGCTCGATATCGCGGTCGAATCAGGAAAGTGGACGATGCAAAGGACGACCGATCAATCGATGCTGTCCGTCGGGCTGCGTTGCCGCTGTCCACGCTGCGGCGAAGGGCACCTGTTCGATGGTTTCATCACCCTGAAGCCGCGGTGCGAGGCGTGCGGCCTCGACTACAGCTTCGCGGATCCAGCGGATGGGCCGGCCTTCTTCATCATGATGACGATGGCCTTCCCCGTCACAGCCTTCGGCATCTGGCTGGAATTGGCTTACGATCCGCCGCTCTGGATCCATGCGGTCGTGACACTCCCGCTGCTCCTGCTGGCCTGCGTGCCGGTCATCCGGCCGCTCAAGGGGCTCTTTATCGCCAGCCAGTACATCAACAAAGCCGGAGAAGGCCGCCTTGCGGGCCCGGCAACGCCCAGCACGGGGCCCGCGACAGGGGACTGACCCCGTCGCTTCGCCGCGCAGGCCCCAACAGGCTTGCGTCGGCGGCGCGGCCGCTTGCACCCGTGTTGTTCTCAGGCCCTCGGTCCGGAACCCGTGCGACCACATGGCGGGATCGAGGGTCGAAGCGACCGGCTGCTCACGCTCTTCGACGTTCGGATCCGTCCGTCCCGCTGCCGCCGTGCCATAGCTTCCAACATGGCCAGTCTTGGACAGGTCGGTTCAATGCTGAGTTCGATCTGAAGTCACGCCAGTCCCTGAAGGAACCGATAGGGGCAGACGCACCGTGGCGGCGGCCTGGGCGGCGAGCCCTTCGACCCGGCCGACAAAACCGAGCTTCTCCGTCGTCGTTGCCTTGATCGACACCGAGGAGAGCGGCACGCCGGCGATCTCGGCAATGCGCGCGCGGATCGCCTCGCGGTGCGCGCCGATGCGCGGCGCCTCCGCCAGCACGGTGATGTCGAGATGATCGATCTTGCCGCCGCGGGCGCGGACCAGCTCGCAGGCATGGGCCAGGAACTGATCGGAGGCCGCCCCGCGCCACTTCTCGTCGGAGGGCGGGAAGTGGGTGCCGATATCGCCGTCGGCGATGGCGCCGAGCAGCGCGTCGGTCAGGGCATGCAGGGCCACGTCGCCGTCGGAATGGGCGAGCACGCCGCGAT
>JAGTAM010000649.1 GCA_023422485.1 Pseudomonadota bacterium
AGCCCCAGCAGCGCGATCAGCCCCGCCACGATCGCGAGCGCCGCGGCCATGACGAGCGCGCGCCGCGCGGGACGGTTCAGGCGCGGCCTGCCGGACGCGAGCGCGGCCGAGCTCACGGACATGCGACGAGCACCCGGGAGGCGAATTGCGCGCCGTATTGCGAGGCGGCGTTCAGGGCGTTGAAGAAGGATTCGCTCACCGATTGTGTCTGGCTCTGCTCGGGCGGCTTCGGCCGCGTCACCTTCAGGGCGCAGCCGCTGGGCGCTCCATCGAGCCTCACGGCATCGTCGCCCTCGGGAATGGAGAAATCGACGAAGAAGGTCGGGTCGTAGACCTCCAGCGTGAAGGCGCGGTCCGCCTTGGCCGGGCTGCGCAGCGGCAGGTCGAAGGTCAGCGTCAGCACGTTGTCCTGGAAGGCGGTCGTGTAGTTCGCCGGCTCGCCGAAGGAGAGCTTGCTCCCGTTCGCCTTGGCGTTCGTGAAGAAGCCCTGCTCGGCCAGCGCCTCCATGTTGATCTTGGCGAGCTCGCTCATCTTGTCGGGCGCGAGTTTGCCGTCCGGCCCCTTTTCGAAGCCCTGGACGGCATAGGCCGAATAGGCCTCGTCGAAGGTCCAGCCATGGCGGATGCCTGTGATCCGCCCCGTCGCGTCGTAGAGGATGGTGGCCTTCGATTTCACCCAGACATGGGGATGGGCCAGGGCCCCGGTGGAAAGCAGGGCTAGGACGAGGCCAGCGCCGAGACTGTTGACGAATCGCATGTTCAGAGGCTGACGCGCAGAGGTAAGCGACCCGGTTAACGGCCGAAATCGGCTGAAAAGCGACGCTTGTGGAACACAGCGGGAACGGCTAACTTGTTCTCGCTTTGTTTCGAGCGCGAGTCGGAACGCCGCGCGGAGGTGACGATGCTGACCCGCAAGCAGAACGAGCTGCTTCGCTTCATTCACGAACGGCTGCGCGAGACAGGCGTGCCGCCATCCTTCGACGAGATGAAGGAGGCGCTCGACCTGAAGTCGAAATCCGGCATCCACCGGCTGATCACGGCGCTCGAGGAGCGCGGCTTCATCCGCCGCCTGCCCAATCGGGCACGGGCGCTGGAGGTGATCAAGCTGCCCGAGCCGATGGCGCGGCCGAAATTCTCGCCGAGCGTCGTCGAGGGCGGCTTCGGCAAGCCGCGAGGCATACCGACCCCGCCTCCCGCCCCCGCCTCCGCGTCGGACAGCCGGGCGATGCAGATCCCGGTCATGGGGCGGATCGCGGCCGGCACGCCCATCAGCGCCATCCAGAACAGCTCGCACACGATCACCGTCTCGCCCGAGTTCCTGGGCGGCGGCGAGCATTACGCGCTCGAGGTCCGCGGCGATTCCATGGTGGATGCAGGAATCCTCGACGGCGACACGGTCGTGATCAAGCGCCAGGACACGGCGAATACGGGCGACATCATCGTGGCGCTGATCGACGATGACGAGGCGACGCTGAAGCGCTTCCGCCGCCGCGGCTCCTCCATCGCGCTCGAAGCCGCGAATCCCGCCTACGAGACGCGCGTCCTCGGACCGGACCGCGTGAAGATCCAGGGCAAGCTCGTCAGCCTCGTCCGACGCTACTGATCACGGGCCAGGATCGCCGTCCGGCGCCTCTGCCGGCGGAAGGTCCGGCTCGGGCGCTGCATCCGGCGGGTCGGCTGGAGGCGGCCGGGGCGAGCTTGCGGCCGAGCTTGGCGTTCGGGCTGCAGCTCGGAAGGCGGCGGCTTTGGGCAGCCAGGGCCGGGTCTCGTCCGGGCGCCGCGCCGTCGCGAGCGTGAAGCCGGCCTCCGTGGCCCGGATCGCCGTGGCGCCATGTCCGGCAAGATGCTCCCGGTCGATGACGATCGAGGCGGCGCAGCCGGCCGGAGCGGTCAGGCGGGAGATCACGATCGCCGCGCGCCGGCAATCCTCGCGGAAGCCGCGGCGGTCCTCGAGATAGGAGACGTATCGGCCGTCGGGCATGAGAACAGTGCAGCCGATCGGATCGCAGCGCGCGCCGGCCCGGATCGCCGGATCCGCCCCCTTCCGCCCATCCCCGTCCGCCTTGAGCCACTGCTCCGCCGTGAACGCCGGCACGCGCCCGACCACCACGAGCCGCCCGTCCTGGCCGCGGATCGCGGCTCCCGAGCCATCCCGGGCGACATAGACGTCCTGCCGCGCCGATCCAAAGGCGGCGAGAAGCCCGAAAGCGGCCGGCGCGACCGCGACCCAGCGGAGCCCCGAGACGAACAGCGTCGCGCAGAGAAGCGCCACGACGAGCAGCATCAGCGCTCCATGCCCGAAGGCCGGGACAGTGACGCTGGCGCCGCCGAGCGACGCCACCCATCCGGACAGTCCGAGAACCGCCTCGACCCCGGCCCCCATCGCCCACCAGACCGGGCGGTCCAGCCCGAACGGGTAGGCGAGCGTGCCGAGAACCGCGCAGGGCATGACCAGGACGGACACGAGCGGGAGCGTGGCGGCGTTCCCGAGCAGCCCGTAGGGCTGCAGGTTCTGGAAGTGGAAGCC
>JAGTAM010000655.1 GCA_023422485.1 Pseudomonadota bacterium
GAGCTGCGCTGCGATGCCGTGCTGAAGGCGACCCAGGTGGATGGCGTCTACTCGGCCGACCCGAAGCGCGATCCCGAAGCCATCCGTTACGATCGCATCACCCACGACGAGGCGATTGCCCGCGATCTCAAGGTGATGGATACGGCGGCCTTCGCGCTCGCCCGCGAGAGCCGGCTCACCATTGTGGTGGGCTCGGTGCATGCCCCGAGTTCGATCAACGCCATCCTGAACGGCGCCTCGGTCTCGACGCGCGTGGTGCCGTAGAGCATCGTGCTGGATATCGGATCCAGCACGCTGCTCTCTCCTCGTGTTTGTGCATCGTCGTTTCCCGAAAGCCGGCAGCCACCTTTCGGGACGATGCTCGAGCCGGCGGGTTCCTGCCTGGAGGCCCCTCGCCCCGCATGCGGGAAGAGGGAACGCGCGCAACATCGGCCGGGTGGAATGACCGCCGTCGCTCAACAGGTCATGGAAAAAATCAGCCGGCCTTGGTCTTCTGGGCCTTCTCGCGCTCGATGCCTTCGAGGATGAGGCGCTGGGCTTCGGCCTTGTCGCCCCAGCGCACGACCTTCACCCACTTGCCGGGCTCGAGATCCTTGTAGTGCTCGAAGAAGTGCTGGATCTGGCTGACCGTGATCTCGGGCAGGTCGGTGTAGTTCTCGATCCGGTTGTAGCGCTGGGTCAGCTTGCGTGAGGGCACGGCGATGATCTTCTCGTCCTCGCCGCCGTCATCCTCCATCACCAGCACGCCCACGGGACGTACCGAGATGATCGCGCCCGGAATGATGGCGCGGGTGTTGGCCACCAGCACGTCGCAGGGATCGCCGTCGCCCGAGCGGGTGTGGGGAATGAAACCGTAATTCCCCGGATAGAACATCGGCGTGTAGAGGAACCGGTCGACGACGAGCGTGCCGGCATCCTTGTCCATCTCGTACTTGATCGGTTCGCCGCCGAGCGGAACCTCGATGATGACGTTGACGTCCTCAGGCGGGTTCTTGCCGATCGAGATGGCGTTGATGTCCATGGGCCTGTGCTCTCTGAAATCCGGCCGTCGGACGCGTCGCCCCGTCCGGCGGATGCATCGTGCGGGGGCGGCTCACGGTGCCGCACCCATCGCCCGATGTCTTAGATTGTGCGGGGGGGAAATGAAATCGTTCCTCCGGCCAAGTTGGCGCGTCCTCCGCCGTCTCGCAGTATAAATGGCCGGTTTGTCCGACGAAGCGGCGTCCCGGACGCCCTCGTTCGCGCCGCGGATGCGGAGGGCAGGCCCTCGCGACGGGACGGCTCGGGTGCGCGATCAGGCGAACAGGTAGCCGATCTTCGGCAGGCGGATGCCGGAGAGGTGCTCGACCGATTCCGGGCCGGCGACGCCGCCCAGGGACGCGTAGAAGCCGCAGGCGCGGGGATTGTCGGCCAGCGCCCAGACGCCGATGCGGGTGAGGCCGCGGTCGATCAGGTCGTTGCGCACCGCCCGGAACAGGCGGGTGCCGAGCCCGAGGCCCTGAAATTCCGGGGCGATGCAGAGTTCGGTGATCTCGCCATCCGCCCGCAGGCTGCGATCGCGCGCCCGCCCGTAGGCGGCGTAACCCGCGACCTGCTCGCCGAAGGCGACGACGACGAGACCCTGCCCGCCGCCGATCATGCCGCGCCACGTCTCCGGCCCGCGGCGGGCGAGGAAGCGCTCCAGGGCGATCCCCGGGATGATCCCCTGATAGGCCTCGCGCCACGCGGCATCGAACACCGCCGAGAGGCCGGCGGCATCCGCAGGGCGGGCGCGGCGCAGGCTCACCGTGTTCGTCGTCATCGCGGGCTCCGATTGCCAACGGGCCGCGCATGATGGTGGCAAAGGGGCCCGGTCGGCAACGGGCCAGGACGGTGCGCGTTGTCGCCCGAATCGCGGGCTGTTAGAGGAACGCTCCGACAGGCCTCCTGCAGCGATCCGTGTTCAACCGCTTCCTTCCCCCCGAGACGCGCTACGCCCGGCGCATGGCCCGCATCGCGAAGTTCGAGCGGCCGATCGACGGCTCCGTCTCCCGGGCGAAGGCCTGGGCGAACATGCTGCTCGTCGATCACGGGATCTTCCGCCTCGCCTATCTCAACCGGCACCGGATCGGCACCGGGCTGGTCTGGCGCTCGGCTCAGCCGACGCCGCACCAACTCGCGTGGTTCAAGCGTCAGGGCGTGCGCACGATCGTGTCGCTGCGCGGTGGGCGCGAGCACGGCTCCTGGCCGCACCAGCGCGAGGCCTGCGAGCGGCAGGGACTGACGCTCGTCGAGTTCGTGCTGCGCTCCCGCGAGGCGCCCTCCCGCGAGACCCTGCTCGCCGCCCGCGACTTCTTCGCCGGCCTCGAATACCCTGCGGTGATGCACTGCAAGTCGGGGGCGGACCGGGCCGGGCTCGCCGCCACCCTGTTCCTGATCCTGCACGAGGGCCGGCCGGTGCGCGAGGCCCTGCGCCAGCTCTCACCGCGCTACGGCCATTTCCGCTTCGCCAAGACCGGCATCCTCGACGCGTTCTTCGCCACCTATCTCCGCGAGGGCGAGGCGCGCGGCCAGAGCTTCCTGGACTGGGTCGAGCACAGCTACGATCCGCAGGCGGTGACGCGGAACTTCCGCGCCGGTTTCTGGTCTGACCTCGTCGTCGACCGCCTGCTGCGGCGCGAATAGGCGCGCCGCCTTGGTCTCTCGGCTCTCTCGGCTGCTCGCCGCCGTCCCTCGATCATGGACCGGGCGGCACGGGTCGGGCGAGTTCGGCCTGAACGGTCCCCGGATCGCGGTGATCGGAAATTGCCAGGCCAAGGGCGTGGCCGAGGCCGTGCGCATCCTCGCGCCGGGGGCGCGGGTGCGGCTGATTCCAATGAGCACCTTGGGCCGGGGCGGGCAGAGCCTCGACGCCTTCGCGGCCACGCTCAAGGCGTGCGACCACGTCTTCTCCCAACCCTTCCCGGCGGGCTTTTTCCCTGAGGGCGGCTCGGAGGCCCTGCGCGAGCGGCTGCCGCGGATGCGGCTCTTCCCCTCGATCGTCTTCACCGCCTTCCATCCAGATGCGGTCTATGTCGGCGATCTCACCTCGGTGGCACGGGTAAAGCTGGTGCCCTCACCGCTCGGAACCTACCACTCGGCGATCACCCTGTTCGGCTTCCTCAAGGGACTGCCGCGGGAGCGGATCGTCGAGCTGTTCCGCGAGGAGGTCTTTTCACAGCTCGGCTATCTCGAGGCCTGGGATCTCGCCGCGGCGGACCTGATCGCGTCGAGCCGGGCGATCGGTTTCGACCTCTCGGACGACCTGCTGCGCTGGTCGCGCGGCGGGCAGTTCATGCACAACATCAACCACCCGCGCCTGAACGTGCTCGGCGACATCGCCGCGCGGCTGCTGCGGGAGGCCGGACTCGCGCCGCGCCCGGTCGCGGTCGAGGCCTACGCCCCGGACGCGCTGCTCGATGATCCGATCTGGCCGGTCTATCCGCCGGTGGCGACGCTCTACGGCGTGGCGGGCTCGACGGTGTTCAAGCGGCGCCAGCGCCGGGGCGCCCCACCCGAGACGCTCGGCCTCGACGCCTTCGTCGCGGAGAGCCTCGCGATCTACCGCGATCAGCCGCGTGAGAGCCTAACGTGCCACCGGGTCGAGCAGTGGGCGGCTGTGCCCGAGATCCGATCCCTGTTCGAAGCCGCCTGATGGCCGCGCGGCCGGTCGGGGTTTCCAAAGGGCAAGCCCTTTGGCGGGTCCCAGGGCAGAGCCCTGAACCTCACTCTTCCGCCCCATCCTTGCCTGAGCGCTCGGCGAGGCGGGCCAGCGTCGTCATCTCGCGAAACCAGGTCCGCACGGGTTTCGCCGGCGTGCCGCCCCAGCGCGAGCCCGGCGGCACGTCGCGGTTGACGTTGGAGG
>JAGTAM010000673.1 GCA_023422485.1 Pseudomonadota bacterium
CCCCCTCAGCCTGAGGCGGCGCGAAGCGGCCTCGAAGGATCCTCCAGGCTCCGCGCGATCCGTGGAGGACCCTTCGAAGTCCCGCTACGCTCCGGCACCTCTGGATGGGGGACGCGTGGGAGACCCGAAAAGCCCAACATCGCGCGAAACCCTTTATCGCTGCGCGGCCTGCATCGGCTTGTCCGAATTCGGCGGTTGGGGGGCGATGCGCCCGCCGTCCTTGAGGTCGGCCGGCGGGCTCAGCACGAGGCGCTCGCCGCCCGAGAGCCCCTTGTCGACCTCGACCAGAGTGCCCTTGTCGCGGGCGATGTGGACCTCGGTCCAGGTGACACGATCGTCGGCGCCGGCCACCGCGACGCGGGTGCCGGACTGGTTGAATACCAGGGCCTCGGCCGGCACCGCCACCGTGGTGCCGCCGATGCGCGGGATCGCCAGTGTCACGTAGACGTAGAGGCCCGGCCGCAGGGTGCGGTCGGGGTTCGGCACGTCGACCTGCGTCGTGAGCGTGCGCGAGGCGGCGAGCAGCGCCACCGAACTGCGCTCGACCTCGCCGGAGAAGCTGCGGTCGGGCATCTGCGGCACCTTGATCCGGGCGGGGATGCCGGGCTGCACGCCGACCGCCGCGTTCTGGGGCACGTTGACCGAGATGCGCAGCACGTCGTCCCGGTCCATCGACAGCAGCGGCGTGCCGGAGCCCGCATCGGCCTGGACGAGGTCGCCGACATCGACGTTGCGGGTCGTCACCACCCCGTCGAAGGGCGCGGAGACGATCTCGAAACCGGTCAGCGCCTTCAGCCGCCCCACGGTCGCCTGCTGCGCCTTGATGTTGGCCTGCGCCACCTTCACGTCGGCCTCCGCCGAGGCGAGGTTCGCCGTCTGCGAGAGCACGCCGGCCTGGGTGTTGTCGGCGTTCTGCTTCGAGGCCCAGCCCTGGCCGGCGAGCGTCGAGGTGCGCGAGTTCGTGACCTGGGCGAGGTTCACGTTGGCACGCGCCTGATCGACCATCGCCTTGGCCCGCAGGAGCTGCGCTTCGAGCTGGCCGAGCTGCGCTTCGGCCTGGGCGAGCTGCTGGTCGAGATCGGGGGCGGCGATGCGAAGGAGCACGTCGCCCTTCTTCACCCGCGAGCCGATGTCGACGTGCCGCTCGGCGATGTAGCCGGTGGCGCGGGCGTAGATCCGGGCGGTGGCGAAGGGCTCGGTCTGGCCCGGCAAGGTCAGCTCGATCGGCCCGTCGAGGCGCTTGGCCTCCTCGGTGCGCACTTTCGGCACGAAGTCCAACTGCTTGGCCCGCGTCGCCTCGGCCCGGGCCGCGCGCTGCCAATGGCCGTAGCCGCCGTAAGTCAGCAGGCCCAGCGCGATCAGCCCGGCCAGCACGAAGCCGCCCTTGCCCGGCGGCGGCGGGATTTTTGTGTCTTCGCGTGTCCGGCCGGGCTCGCTCACGGGAAGGTCCTTCGCACGTTACGGACAGGCATCAGACGTAATCCTCAAGCGGCTTGGCCTCGCCCCGCCGCAGCAGGCTGTAGAGGAACGGCACGAACAAGAGCGTCGAGGGCGTGCCGAGCGCGAGGCCGCCCATCACGGCACGCGCCAGTGCCGCGTTCTGCTCACCGCCCTCGCCGGTGCCGAGCGCCATCGGCACCAGCCCGAGGAACATCGCGCTCGCGGTCATCAAGACCGGCCGCAAACGCGTCTCGCCCGCGACGATCGCCGCCTCGCGGGCCGAACAGCCCGTCGCCTCCCGGTGTTCCTTGGCGAAGGTGACGAGCAGGATCGAGTTGGCCGAGGCGATGCCCACCGACATGATCGCCCCGAACAGCGAGGGGATCGAGAAGGTGGTGCCGGTGATGAACAGGCTCGCGACGATACCGCAGAAGGCGACGGGCAAGGCGGCCAGCACCACGAAGGGGTCGCCCCAGCTCTGATAGTTCACCGCCATCAGGAGATAGACGGCGACGATCGCGATGCCGAGGCCGATCCCGAGCCGGAAGAAGGCGGCGCGCATGTTCTCGATCTGCCCGCGCACCGTGATCTTGTCGGGCGCCGGCAGCGTCTTCTGCTCCTCGGCCACGATCCGGTCGATGTCGCGGGCGACCGAGCCCAGGTCGCGGTCCTGCACCGCGGCGTAGACGTTGAAGGTCGGCTGCGTGTTGACGTGATTGATCACCGTCTGCGTCGGCTGGCGGGTGATCGTGGCGATGCTCGACAGCAGCGTCAGCGCACCGGGGCCGTTGCCGGTGGCGCTGGCGCGGGCAAACAGCGGAGTGTTCTGCAGGGCGGTGAGCGAGGCGTTGCGGTATTCCGGCGTCTGGACCCAGAGCTGGTAGGGGATGCCGGTCTTCGGGTCGGTCCAGAAGTTCGGGTTCACCTGGAAGGAGCCCGACAGCGATACGTTGAGGCTTTGCGCCACCTGCTGCTGGGTCAGGCCGAGTTCGGCCGCGAGCCGCCGGTCGACATCGACGAAGAATTGCGGCGTGTCGACGATCTGGTGCAGGTGCACGTCGACGAGGCCGGGCGTCTCCTTCAGCCGCGCCTCGATCCGCCGGGCGGCCTCCAGATCCTTCACCGTGTTGCGGCCCGAGACCTGCACGTCGATCTGGGCGATGACACCGAAATTGAGGATCTGGGTAATGATGTCCGAGGGCTGGAAGTAGACGATCATGTCGGGGAAGCGCTCGCGCAGGATCTCGCGCAGGCGGCGCTGGTACTCGACGATGGGTCCGTGCTCGTCCTTCAAATCGATCAGCATCTGCCCGTCGTTATAGGAGACGAACGAACCGTCGGAGAAGGCGAAGTTGTAGTTGTTGGAGGGCAAGCCGATGTTGTCGAGGATCTGGTCGATCTCGTCCTCCGGGATCACCTCGCGCACCACCTTCTCGACCGCCGCGAAGGTCTGCTCGGCGGTCTCGATGCGCATGCCGGGGCGGGTGCGCAGGTGGAGCGTCATCTGGCTCGACTCGACCTGCGGGAAGTAGTCCTGCCCGGTGAACACGAAGAGCCCGCCGGTGCCGGCAAACAGCACGCCGACGACGGTCACCGTCACGACGGGATGGCGCAGCACCGCGTGGAGCAGCCCGACATAGCCGCGGTGGAACCGGTCGAACCGCGCCTCGAAACCGCGGCGGAAGGCGCCGGCCAGTCGGAAGACGGGGGAGAGCAGCCAGACGAGCGCCCGCTCGATCCGGCCGCGGCGCGGGGCGTCGCCCTCGCCGCCGTGGTGCTGGAGGTATTCGCGGGCCACCAGCACGTCGATCAGCACCGGCACCAGGGTGCGGGTGAGAAGGTAGGAGGTCAGCATCGCGAACACGACCGCGAGCGCCTGCGGCGTGAACAGGTATTTCGGGGTGTCGGTGAGCGCGAAGACCGAGACGAAGGCGGCGCAGATCGACAGCGTCGAGATCAGCGCCGGCTTGGCGATGCCGGCGGCGCCCTCGACCACGGCGTTGCGGAACGGCTTGCCCTCCTCGAACAGGCGGTAGGTGTTCTCGATCGCCACCGTCACGTCGTCGACGAGGATGCCGACGGCGAGCGCCAGCCCGCCGAGCGTCATCACGTTGATGGTGTGGCCGAGCGCGGCGAGCAGCGCCAGCGAGGTCATCAGGCAGAGCGGGATCGAGACGAGCACGATCAGGGTCGAGCGCCACGAGCCGAGGAAGAGCAGGATGGTGAGACCCGTGAGGCAGGCGGCGATGACGGCCTCGTGCCACACGCCCTCGATCGCGTTCGAGACGAAGACCGACTGGTCGAAGAGCGGCTTGATCTCCATGCCCTCGGGGGCCGCCGCGCGGATGTCGGGGAGCGCCGCCTTGACGTTGTTGACGACGTCCAGCGTCGAGGCGGTGCCGTTCTTGAGCACCCGCATCAGCACCGAGGCCGCGCCGTCGGCCCGCACCACGTTGACCTGCGGCGGGCCGCCGTCGCGCACATAGGCCACGTCGCGCACCAGCACCGGCTGGCCGGCGACCACCTTGATCGGGATCTCGTTGAGCGCCGCGATCGCGTCCGGCGTCGCGTTCATCTGCACCGGGTATTGCTGCTCGCCGATCTTGGTCAGGCCCGAGGGGATCGTGAGGTTCTGCGAGGTGATCGCGTTGGTGACCTCCAAGGGCGTCATCCCGAGCGCCTGGAGCGCGTGCAGGTCGAGATCGACCATCACCTGCCGCGGCGCGCCGCCGAAGGGGGAGGGGAGCGTCGAGCCCGGCACCTGGGTCAGGCGCTGGCGGATGCGGTACTGGGCGTAGTCGTAGACCTTGTTGAGACTGTCCTTGGTCGAGGTGAGCGCGAGCTGGATCACCGGCACCGAGGAGGCGGAGAAGCGCACGATGACCGGCGGCTGCACGCCGGGCGGCATCAGCGCGCGGATCGAGTTCGTGGAGGAGACGACCTGGGCGATGGCGAGATCGATGCTGACGCTCGGGTCGAAATAGATCTTCATCACCGACGTGCCCTGGAGGCTGGTCGATTCCATCCGGGCGATATTGTTGACGTTGTTGGAGATTCCGAACTCGGAATAGGTCGTGATCCGCTTCTCCATCTCCGGCGCGGACAGGCCCGTATAGGTCCAGACCACCACGACGACGGGGATGTCGACCGCCGGCAGCACGTCCTTCGGTGTCACGACGATGGCGCTGACGCCGCCGAGCATCATCAGCACGGCGAGAACGTAGGTCGTGATGCGGAACTTGAGGGCGTACTGGACGAGTCCCATGGGTCTCCGGTCGATGTCCGGTAAGCCTGCCGGGGCCGCGGGCGGGGTCGGGCCGGCGGATACCGCACGGCCACTGTTTCTGTTCTATGTCCGATTGCGTCTGAAAACACAGGCGTGCCGCGATGCCGCATCGCTGCCCGTCCCCAGGCGATCAAGCGGGCCTATCGGGCCGGCGGAGACTGTCGAATTCAAAAATTAACCTTTGCAACGATGGCCGTCAGCCCGATGGACGCGCGGCCGGCGCCGGGTCTGGCTCGTCCTCCACTCGTTCGCTCTCCCGCTGCGCCTGCCGCCGCGCCTGCGCCCGGCCGAGCCAGAGCGCGTTCAGGAGCCACGCGGCCGAGAGCGGCACCGCCACCACCGCCGCGGCGTGGCCGCCGAAGCCGAGGGCGGAGAGCCCGGTGTAGGACCACGCGCCGACCTGATCGCCGAGTCGGTAGACCACCGTGTCGATGAAGCTTTTGGCCTTGTAGCGGTCCTCGCGCGGCACCACCGTGAACAGCACCTCGCGCACCGGGCGGGCGATGGCGAAGTTGCCCGCGCGGCGCAGCACGTAGATCAAAACCACCGAGGCGACCGTCGGCGAAAGCGCCAGCGCCGCGAAACCGACGATGCTCGCCGCCGGCAGCAGCGCGAGCGTCACGCCGACGCCGAGCCAGCGCGTGATGCGGCCGGTCAGGAAAAGCTGCACGCCGAGCGTCAGCACGTTCACCGCGAGATCGACGCTGGCGAAGAAGGCGGTCTGCGCGCCGCGATTGGGAAAGTTGTTTTTGGCCACCGCCGCCTGCTCGAAATACAGGAAGGTCGCGGTGACCGAGAACAGGGCGAGAAACAGCGCGATGTTGAGGAGGTAGGGCGAGGTGACGGTGCGCCGGATGCCGGCCCACACGTCGCCGCCGATCACGTCGCCCGCGCGCGACGCCTCGGGCACCTCGTGCAGACGACCGATCAGGCGCGCGAGGCCCCGCATGGCGAAGACCGCCGCCTCCAGGAGCACGGCGGCGGCGATGAGCAGCGCCCAGGTCGGCACGTCGCGGGCGAGCGTCGCCGTCACCGCCGAGCCGCAGATGGCGCCGAGCGTCGCGCCCGCGGCGATGAAGCCGAACAGGCGCTTGCCTTGGCTCGTGGAGAACACGTCCACCACCGTGGCCCAGAAGATCGAGACCACGAACAGGTTGAAGATCGAGAGCCAGACGAAGAAGGCCCGGCCGACCCAGAGGGCGGTGTCTCCCTCCGCCACGGCGATGAGGCCGGCGAAGATCAGGATGTTGAGGATGAAGAAGCGGTAGGTGAGGGGCACGAACCGCGCCCGCGGCAGACGCTTGACCAGCCACGCGAAGGGCAGGTTGAGCGCCAGCATGCCGATGAGCGTGGCCAGGAACAGCCAGGGCAGGTTTTCGAGCCCGCCCGCCACGCCCATCTGGTCGCGGATCGGGCGCAGCACGTAGTAGCTCGCCAGAAGCGCGAAGATGTAGGCCCAGGACCACGCCAGCGCCGGGCCCTCGCCCGGCCGCACATCGACGAGGCGGGCGAGACGGTTCGAAAGGGACGAGCCCGAAGAAGAGGCCGAAGAAGCGACTTGAGCCTCGCTCAAGGCTTCACCCCGAGCTTCTGCTTCAGTTCCGGCACCGAGAGGTCGTGCCCGAATCCGGGCGAGCCCATGGCGAAGGTGTCGGCCGCCTTCAGTTCGCCGACCACCACCGGATCGAAGCCGGCATCCGAGACCAGGGTGCAGGCGGTCTCCAGCGCCTTCGGGTCGTCGCCAGCGATCGGCACCGCCATGCGCGGCTCGGGCCGGCCGGCATTCTTCTGGAAGATCTTGTAGTTCGCCGCGTTGAAGGCGCGCACCACGTGCGCACCGGCAAGGTACTTGGCGGAGGTGGCGCCGATGCCGTCGCGCTCGACCTCGTCGGCGACCGCCCCGTCGCGGGCCTTCACCGCATTGCCGGCATCGATCACCACCTTGCCCTTGAGCGCAGCGGCGTGCTCACGCCCCAGTTCCGGATAGGCCTTGTAGGGCACCGCGATCAGCACGGCGTTGCCGAAGGCAATCGCCTCCGCCG
>JAGTAM010000047.1 GCA_023422485.1 Pseudomonadota bacterium
CGCCGGGGGCGCGCTCAAGGCGACCCGGCGCGCCGCCGCGCCGGGCGCCTTCGCGCCCGCCGGCACCGAGGAAACACCGCGCGCCGCAACCGCGGGCGCGAGCCAGACCGGCATGCTCACCGGCCTCGACGCTCTCCTCACGCTGCAGGGGCAGGACGGAGCCGAGGCGCAGAAGGAGCGCCGCCGCCGCTCGGTCCAGCGCGGGCACGACCTGCTCGACGGACTCGACCGGCTGAAGGCGGCCCTGATCGGCGGTCGGGTAGCGACGCGCGACCTCCAGGCCATCGCCGGCCGCCTCGCCGAGCGGATGGCGGAAAGCGGCGATCCCCGCCTCGACGGGCTGGTGGCCGAGATCGAGCTGCGCGCGGCGGTGGAGCTCGCCAAGCTCGAGGCAGCCCGCGGCGCCTGAAAACGGCAAAAGGGCCGGCTCCCTTCAGGGGACCGGCCCGCGCAATCACCAGTAATAGGGCCGCGGACGGTAATAGCCGTAGGGCCGGTAGAACGGTCGCGGGCGGTAATAGCCGGGCGGCGGGCCGTAGAACCGGCGCGGGCCCCAATTCGGGCGGCAGATGCCCCAGGGATTCGGGTGGAAACCCGGCCCGCAACCGCCGGCGGTGCGCTCGACAAGCGCGTTGTCCGTCGCGGTGGCGAGGGGAGCGGGACTGAAGGGAGCCGCCTGGGCCGAACCCGCCACACCGAGGCTGCCGGCGATCACCGCAGCCAATGCGAACGCCTTCGCGTGCGTCATCGTACGATTTCTCCGTTCGGGCCGAAGCTTACGGCCGATACCCAAAACTAGGTCTTGCTCGATGAACCGAAGCTGACTGAGTGTTCGTCCTCGCGGTGCCGCCTCGGTCTTGCCGTCCGCGCCTGTGCACATTGCTGTGATCCAGGCGCGCGGCGGCGATCTCTTGCCAGTCTCTTTCGAATTTCTTTCCGACGCCTCCCACTCGAAGCTTCGCCGCCCGCCGATCGGGCGTCCGGCCGCCCGCTTCCTCCATGCGCAGCCTCGTCACGATTGACGGCTCCGCTTCGATCCTCGACAAGGCTGGCCGCGTGAGCGGGCGCGCGCCGGTCTCGCCGGATCGCCAGAGGGAAACGTCCGCGCCGCGATGCTGTTCAACTCCTTCGTCTTCCTGCTCGCCTTTCTGCCGGCCGCGCTTGTGCTGCACGCAGCCGTCGAGCGTTATTGGCCGCAGGCGCGGCTGCCGCTCCTCGTCGGGCTCTCCTTCGTCTTCTATGCGTGGTGGGACTGGCGCTTCCTGCCGCTGCTCCTCGTCTCCATCGGCGTGAACTGGGGTATCGCCCGCGCCCTGCCGCGGGACCGCACCGGCTGGCTGTTCCCGGCCGCACTGGCGGGCAACCTCGCGGTGCTCGGCCTCTTCAAGTATCTCGGCTTCCTCACCGATCTCGCCGACCTGATCCCCGGCTTCGATCTCCCGCGGATCGATCTCGCCCTGCCGCTCGGGATCTCGTTCTTCACCTTCCACCACATCATGTACCTGACGGACCTGAGGGCCGGGCGCGCGCCGGCCTTCGGATTGACCCGCTACGCCCTCTACATCGCCTTCTTCCCGCAGGTTCTCGCCGGCCCGCTCGTGCGCTGGAGCGAGATCATGCACCAGTTCGAGGAGCGCCCCTACGCGCGGCCGGACGCCGCCGAGCGGATCGGCCGGGGGGTGATGCTGCTCACCGTCGGGCTGGCCAAGAAGGTGTTCCTCGGCGATCCGCTCTCGGTCTACGTCAACCCGGTGTTCCAGGCGGCCGCCGCGGGCAAGGCCGTCACCGTCGCCGAGGCGTGGCAGGCGACGCTGGGCTTCACCTTCCAGATCTATTTCGATTTCTCCGGCTACACCGACATGGCGCTCGGCCTCGCCCTCCTGTTCGGGATCGTGCTGCCGCAGAACTTCGACGTGCCCTACCGCGCCACCTCGCTGCGCGACTTCTGGCGGCGCTGGCACATGACGCTGTCGCGCTTCCTGCGCGACTACCTCTACATCGCGATGGGCGGAAACCGGCGGGGCCTCGCGGTCCAGGTCGGGGCCTTGTTTGCCACCATGACGCTCGGCGGCCTGTGGCACGGGGCGGGCCTCACCTTCGTCGCCTGGGGCGCGGCCCACGGCCTCGGCCTCGGGGCCGGCGTGCTGTGGCGCCGGGCGGGCGGGCGGATGCCGCACCTCCTCGGTTGGGTGCTGACGGCGGCGTTCGTGATCCTGACCTGGGTTCTGTTCCGCGCGACCTCGTTCGAGGCGGCTCTGGCAATCTACAAGGGGCTGTTCGGGCTGGCGCCCACCGGCTCCGGCTTCAAGTGGCGGACCATCGCGATCGCCGCCGCGGTCGCGATGATCGGCCCGACCGCCTGGGCTGCCGTGCACCGCCTGCCGCCGAACCGCTGGCTCGCGGCCGGCTTCGCCCTGTTGTTCGTCGTCGTCCTCCTGAAGATCGGGGACGATGCGAACTACGAGTTCATCTACTTCCAGTTCTGAGATGGTGTCCGTCTCCGACAGCGCCGGGCCGCGGAACTGGGCGGGCTTCGCACGCCTGTTCCTCGGGACGGTGATCGGTCTGCTCGCGGGCTATCTCGCGCTGGCCTTCCTGATCGACCCCTACGACAGCGGCCGCTCGACGCTGTTCTCGGCCGGCGCCGTGCGCCCGCAGGGCCCGCGCACCGCCGCGGCGTCACGCGGGCGCGACCCGGCCTTCGCGGGGGCGGTGTTCGGCAATTCCCACATCCAACTCGTCGAGCCGGCCCGGCTGACGGCGGCGACCGGCATTCCCTTCGTTCAGCTCTCCGTGCCCGCGACCGGCCCCGGAGAGCAATTCGCCCTGCTCGCCTGGTTCCTGCACCACCATCCGGCGCCGAAGGCCATCGTCCTGGCGGTCGACGATTACTGGTGCACCGCCGATCCGGCCTTGCCCAACGACAAGCCGTTTCCGTTCTGGCTCTACAGCCACGAGCCGCTCGCCTATCTGCGCGGCCTCCTGCGCTTTTCCGTGGCCCAGGAGGTGGTCGAACGCGCTGGCTGGCTTCTCGGCCAGCGCCGCAAGCGGGCGGCCGCCGACGGCTGGTGGGACTACGAGCCGGATTACCTGCGGCTCGGTGCCCTCGACGGCGAGCGCTTCCGCGCCGCCCGCGAGACCCCGGTCCCCGACGCGCCGGATCCGGGCAAGGCTGGGCCGGATTTCCCGGCCGCCGCGCGCCTCGGCGCCGTCCTCGCGGCTCTGCCGTCCGAGACTGCGGTGGTCATGGTCTTCCCGCCCGTCTACGCCGCCGGCCTCCCCCGCCCCGGCACGCCGCGCGCCCAGGCCGAAACCGCCTGCCGGACGGCGATGACGGAGGCGTTGCGGCTTCACGCACGCAGCGCCCTCGTCGATGCGCGGCACGAGCGGCCGGCCTCGCACGACCCCTCCCTGTTCTTCGACCAGACCCACTACCGGCACGCGCTGGCTCGGCCGCTGGCCGACGAGATCGCCGCCGCGATCGACCGTCTGCGCAAGAGGCCCTGAACCGGAGCGGACCCGGTCTCCGCGGCAGGCTTCGCCCGTTGCGGCGCCGTCCATCTCACGCGTGCCGCGAGCCCCCGTGGAACAACCTCATGTCGCAAGAACGGCCACCTGAGCGTGTCGTCTTTGCCGCATCGCGGGAGCTTTTCGCGCGAGACGGTGCATGGCGGCATCCGCGCGTTGTAGAGCTTGCCCGGCTCGATTATAGCCTCGCCCCAGATCGCCGCTGACCGGCAGGGAGCGCGAGGACAAGACGATGGCGAAGGTCACGATCGAGGACGGCTACAGGCCCTCCGACGACGAGCCCTTCATGAATGAGCGGCAGCGCGAATATTTTCGTCGCAAGCTGCTCAACTGGAAGAGCGAAATCTTGCGCGAGGCGCAGGATACTCTCAGCGCGCTTCAGAGCGAGAACGAGAACCATCCCGATCTCGCCGACCGCGCATCCTCCGAGACGGATCGTGCGATCGAGCTGCGCGCCCGCGACCGCCAGCGCAAGCTGACGAGCAAGATCGACGCGGCTTTGGCCCGGCTGGAGGACGGCTCCTACGGCTTCTGCGAGGAGACCGGCGAGCCGATCTCCCTCAAGCGCCTCGATGCTCGGCCGATCGCGACCCTGTCCCTTGAGGCGCAGGAGCGCCACGAGCGCCGCGAGCGCGTCTACCGCGACGACTGATCCGATGCGGCGCCGACGCTGAGACGGCGCCGATCAGTGATGCCCGGCCTCGATCCGCACGAAGCTTCGCACGGGCCCGAGGGCGGACTCGCTGCGGGTATCGACCGCGATGCGGCCCTGCAAGGAGGGAGCGGTCCGGCTCGTGCCGATATCGGCGCCGGTTCTGACACGGCCGGATAGTCGGATGCAGGTCGTCGTGCCGGGAATGCGGATGAAGCCCGTTCCCTGGCTCGGGCAGGGCTCCATCGGTGCGTCGGAGGGATGCGGTGCGCGCTCGAACGCGTTCGCCGGGCGGGCGCCCGCGATGAGCGGCGCCAGGGTGAGACAAAGGCCGAGACACAGCACCGCTCTGCGCATCATCCTGCTCCCTTCCGCTCCTGCGAGGCCGGCGCGATCCGGTCGCACGGCGATCGATACGACAATCGCTCCCAATCCGGTATCAATAGTGCGGTGGCGGCGGCTCCGGCGCACCGCTGGCGGCCCGGAAGGCGCTTTCCTCGACCTGCTCCTGTACCCGCGCGAGCTGCCGGGTGAGCCGATCGATGACACCCCATTGTGCGGTGATGGCCGCGTTCAGATCCTCGATCACGGCCTCCTGCTCGGTCAGCCGGATCTCGAGTCGCGCGATTCTGTCGGTATCGGAGGGAATGTCACTCATCGCCCGACCATGCGCGCGGCGCCCCGCCCCTGACAACCGGCGTCACCGTCAGCAAAGGCTGGAGAGGACGAGATTTTCGCCATGCCAAATTTGGATGAGCGGCATGTGCTTTGGGAATGGGTGTGCGCCTTCTCGGTTCGCGACTTGTATTGAACGGTCCTCGACCATGTCAGCGGCGTGCCCGAGACGAGGATACGTTGCCGCCTCGAGCATAGGCGAAAGTATGAATTTCGGTTCTTCAGGCTGGGATCGGTTGGAAGCAGCCGGTTTCGGGCCAGTCCGAGGGTGATCGGCGCCGAGGTCATTCGGGTTCCGAGCCCTGATGTTCGACTCTGCTCGCGAACATGCGCCGCGCCGCGGCATGCGTAAAAAAGTCCGCAAAAGTCGAGGAATTCTCTCCGTTTTCCCTTCAGGGCTGTGCCTCCAAGGTGGCGTGACGACGGCACGTTGCAGCATGACCGAGCACCTCACCCCCGATCTTCATACCGTGATCCTCCCAGCCCTCTGCTGGAGCCGGCGGCAGCCCGACTTCTACGCGGTGACGCAGGATGTCTCCCGGGAGGGCATCAGCTTCCGCTCGGCGGCCGAGCCGGCGCTGGATGAGCGGATCACCTGCAGCATCCGTTACATCGGCCAGGTCGAGGCCCGCGTCGTCAGAACCGACGACAAATCGTTCCTCGTCCGGCTCATCGCATCCCGGCAGCGGGCGGCCGAGGTCGCCCGCACTTTGCTGGCGCTGGGGCGCGAGCAGGAGCGCACCCTGCAGCCGGCGCGCGCGCATCCGCGGATCAGCCCGGATCGCAAGGACGTGCTCGTGACCCTTGAGGACGGGCGCGTCCTGCCGGGACGGCTGATCAACGTCTCGGCCTCCGGCGTAGCGCTGGCGCTCGACCACACATTGTCCGCCGGGGCAAGCATCACCATCGGCAGCACGGCGGCGCAGGTCGTGCGCATCTTCCGCGACGGCATCGGCGCCGCCTTCGCCTTTCCCTTCGATCCGGGGCAGGTCCATGCCGGGATCCGGCTCTGATCCGGTTTCGGTCGCAAGGATCCGTCCCGGCCCTCCCCTCGCATCCCGGCCTCGGAAGGTCTAAGTCCCGGGCGAGCCCTGCCCGATGACGCGGCCGAAAGCCTGTCCGTGACCGACTACATCAAGAAGATCCTCTCTGCCCGCGTCTACGACGTGGCGATCGAGAGCCCCCTCGACCCGATGCCCCGCCTGACCAAGCGGCTCGGCCGCCCCGTTCTGCTCAAGCGCGAGGATCTGCAGCCGGTCTTCTCGTTCAAGCTGCGCGGTGCCTACAACAAGATGGCCTCCCTGCCGCGGGAGCAGCTCGACCACGGCGTGATCTGCGCCTCGGCCGGCAACCACGCGCAGGGGGTGGCCCTCGGCGCGGCCAAGCTCGGCGTGCGCGCGGTGATCGTGATGCCGCGCACCACGCCCGCCATCAAGGTCGATGCCTGCCGGGCGCGAGGGGCCGAGGTTGTGTTGCACGGCGATGCCTTCGACGAGGCTCTGGCCGAGGCGCGGCGCCTGGAGGCGCAGTGGGGCCTGACCTTCCTCCATCCCTTTGACGATCCCGAGGTGATCGCCGGCCAGGGCACGATCGGCATGGAGATCCTGCACCAGCATACCGGCCCGATCGAGGCGATCTTCGTGCCGATCGGCGGCGGCGGGCTGGCCGCCGGGATCGCCACCTTCGTCAAGTACCTGCGCCCGGAGACCAAGGTGATCGGCGTGGAGCCGGACGACGCCGCCACCATGGCCGAGGCGATCCGGGCGAACGACCGGGTCACGCTGCCGAGCGTCGGCCTGTTCGCCGACGGTGTCGCAGTGCGGCAGGCCGGCGAGGAGACCTTCCGCCTCTGCCGCGAGCATCTCGACGCGGTGATCACCGTCGATACCGACGCGATGTGCGCGGCGGTCAAGGACATCTTCGACGACACCCGCGCGATCTCCGAACCGTCGGGCGCGCTGAGTCTCGCCGGCGCCAAGGCCTGGGCGGCCGACAATCCCGGCGCCGGGCCGTTGGTGGCGATCTCGTCGGGCGCCAACCTCAACTTCGACCGTCTGCGCCACATCGCCGAGCGGGCGGAGATCGGCGAGGAGCGCGAGGTGCTGCTCGGCGTCACCATTCCCGAGCGGCCGGGTGCCTACCGCGCCTTCATCGGTGCCATGGGTCCCCGCGCGATCACCGAATTCAATTACCGCTACGCCAAGGGAAGCGAGGCGCGCATCTTCGTCGGCATCAATCTGCCCGGCGGAAAACCGGAGAAGCGCGATCTGATCGCGGCCCTGGAAAGTGCCGGCTACCGGGTCGCCGACATGAGCGACAACGAGATGGCCAAGGTCCATGTCCGCTACATGGTTGGCGGGCGCGCCTCGGGGCTCGTCGACGAGCGGCTCTACCGGTTCCAGTTCCCGGAGCGGCCGGGTGCGCTGATGAAGTTCCTGGAGGCCCTGGGCGACGGGTTCAACATCAGCCTGTTCCACTATCGCAACCACGGCGCCGATTACGGC
>JAGTAM010000073.1 GCA_023422485.1 Pseudomonadota bacterium
CGGTGGACGAGTACGGCCGCACCACCGCCGTGCCGCGCTACAAGGAAACCTTCCCCGACGGATCGAGCCATTTCGTGATCGAGCTGAAGGGCGACCGGGCCTATTGGGACAACACGGATGTCTACACCGTGAAGCCTGGCCATAATTTCATGATGGGCGACAACCGCGACAATTCGACCGATTCGCGCGATCTCGCCAGCGTCGGCTACGTGCCCTTCGAGAACTTCGTCGGCCGGGCCGAGATGATCTTCTTTTCCATCGACGAGCGCACACCCGCCTGGCAGCTCTGGCGCTGGCCGGCCGACGTGCGCTGGGGCCGCATCTTCTCGACGATCCACTGATGTGACGGCCGATCTCGCCAGACAGCCCGCGGCCGCGCGCAGCGGGCTACTCGAACTCGCCGGCCTCGCCGTCCTGGCCGGACTCTGTCTGGCGCTGCTGTCCGTCCCCCTTCTCCTGTTCCGCGTGTTCAGCATCCCGACGAAATCGTTGGAACCGGGGATCCTCGCCGGCGACTACATCGTGGTGGCCCGCTATCCCTATGGATTTTCTCGCTATTCCCTGCCGCATGCTGCCGGGTGGCCTTATCCGCTGGCCGGTCCGCTGTTGCCCGGCATGCTGCCGAAGCGCGGCGACATCGCCGTCTTCAAGCTGCCGACGGACGAGGCCACCGACTACATCAAGCGCGTGGTCGGTCTGCCCGGCGACACGGTGCAGATGATCGGAGGCGCGCTCGTCATCAACGGCCAGCCGGTCAAGCGCGAGCGTATCGCCGACTACGAAGCCCTCGACACCTTCGATCGACCCGTGAAGGTAGCGCAGTACGCCGAGACCTTGCCGGGTGGGGCGACCTTCCCTGTGATCGAGCGCGACGGCCACCGCGGCTTCTGGGACAACACCGAGGCCTACACGGTCCCCGCCGGGCACGTTTTCACCCTGGGCGACAATCGCGACAACTCGACGGATTCGCGAGATCTGCAGAGCGTCGGCTATGTACCGACCCAGAATCTGATCGGTCGAGCCGATTTCGTCCTGTTCTCCTTTGCCGACGCGCCGGGAGGCAGCGCGGCGACGGCGGCCCTACGCTGGAGCCGCTTCATGGCGGCGATCCGCTGAGATGGCGAACAAAGAGATCCCGACGGGCGACGCCGACACTCCGGCTCCCTTGTCCAGCCGCGCCCGTCGCGCGCACCGCCCGCGGCCGAGCCTCGCCGTGCTCGAAGAGCGCATCGGCCACGTCTTCGCCGACTCCACCCTGCTGCCGCTCGCGCTCACCCATGTGAGCAAGGCCGGCCAGTCGGGCCGTGTCGGCAGCTATCAGCGCCTCGAATTCCTGGGCGACCGGGTGCTCGGGCTCGCGGTCGCCGAGACGCTCTACCGGGCGCTGCCCGATGCGGAGGAGGGCGAGTTGTCGCGCCGCCTCGCCGGCCTCGTGCGGCGCGAGACCTGCGCGGCGGTGGCCGAGGCCTGGGAGGTCGGGCCGCATCTCAATCTCGGCCCCGGCGAGATCCAGACCGGCGGGCGGCGCAACCAGACCATCCTGGCCGATGTCTGCGAGGCGATCCTCGGCGCGGTGTTTCTCGATGCCGGCTACGAGGCGACGCGGGCGATCGTCCAGTGCGCCTTCCGTCCCGGCGAGGAAACCGCCGCACCGCGCGGGCGCGACGCAAAATCGGCCTTGCAGGAATGGGCGATGGCGCGCAGCCTCGCGATCCCCGTCTACGAGGTGGTGGAGCGCTCCGGCCCCGACCACGCGCCGGTCTTCCGGATCGCGGTGCGGGTCGAAGGCATTGAACCGGGATACGGCGAGGGCGCCTCGAAGCGCGTGGCGGAGCAGGAGGCGGCCCGCGCCGTGCTCGCTCGCGAGAGGATCGGCGGGACGCAGGGACAGGATGGATCAGGTGGTTAGGTCGGATGTCTGAGCACGAGCCGGACGATGTTGCGGGCGAGGACGCGCTCCCCCAGGCGGCGCCGCAGGAGACGCGAGCGGGTTTCGTCGCGCTGATCGGCGTGCCGAATGCCGGTAAGTCGACCCTGCTGAACGCGCTGGTCGGTGCCAAGGTCTCGATCGTGTCCCGCAAGGTCCAGACGACGCGGGCGCTGGTGCGCGGCATCGTCATGGAGGGCGACGCGCAGATCGTGCTGGTGGATACCCCCGGCATCTTCGCGCCCAAGCGCCGCCTCGACCGGGCGATGGTGCATTCGGCCTGGAGCGGCGCGGCCGATGCCGACGCGGTCTGCCTCCTGGTCGATGCCCGCAAGGGGGCGGACGAGGAGGTCGAGACCATCCTGCGCCGCCTGCCCGAGGTGAAGCGGCCGAAAATCCTGATCCTCAACAAGATCGACCTGATCGCCCGCGAGCGCCTGCTCGAACTGGTGGCCAAGCTCAACGCGATGGTGCCGTTCGAGGACACCTTCCTGATCTCGGCGCTCAACGGCGACGGCGTCGCCGACCTGCGCAAGGCGCTGGCCGCCCGGATGCCGCCCGGCCCCTGGCTCTACCCGGAGGACCAGATCTCGGACGCGCCGCTGCGGATGCTCGCCGCCGAGATCACGCGCGAAAAGATCTACGACCGGCTGCACGAGGAGCTGCCCTACCGCTCCACCGTCGAGACCGACCAGTGGCAGGTGCGGCCCGACGGCTCGGTGCGAATCGAGCAGACGATCTTCGTCGAGCGCGAGAGCCAGCGCTCGATCGTGCTCGGCAAGGGCGGCCAGACCATCAAGGCCATCGGACAGGCCGCGCGCAAGGAGATCTCCGAGATCGCCGAGACTCCTGTGCATCTCTTCATC
>JAGTAM010000103.1 GCA_023422485.1 Pseudomonadota bacterium
CCTTTAGGGCCGCGGATCCCGCGTCATCGTCGGGCCGACACTAGCGAGTTTCGACCGCACTGCACAACCACGGCTGGAAACGGAACGCGCTGCCCCCTCTCGTGAAGCCGCCCGTGCCCCTCAATGCGCCGGCAGCGACGTCTCCGCCTTGTCGTGCCGGCCGAAGCGCTCGACCAGGGTGGCGCTGGCCTCGTTGAGGCCGACCACCTCGACGGCTATGCCGTTGGCGCGGGCCTTCATCACCACGCGGTCAAGGGCGCCGACCGCGGAGATGTCCCAGAAATGCGCCGCGTGCAGGTCGATGACGAGGCGCTCCACCGGCTCGCGCAGGTCGATCGCCTCGGCGAAGGTGCCGGCGGAGGCGAAGAACACCTGGCCCGAGACCCGGTAGGTGCGGGTGCGCCCGTCCGGCGACAGTTCGGCGGTGATCCGGCTCATCCGCGCGACTTTCTGAGCGAAGAACACGCCCGAGAGCAGCACGCCGACCAGCACGCCGATGGCCAGATCCCGCGTGGCGACCACCACGGCGACGGTGGCGAGCATCACCAGGGAAGAGGGCAGCGGGTTGGTGCGCAAGTCCGCGAGCGAGCGCCAGGAGAAGGTGTTCAATGACACCATGATCATCACCGCCGTCAGCGCCGCGACGGGGACGATGGCCAGCAGATCCTGCAGCAGCACCAGCAGCACGAGCAGGAATCCGCCCGCCACCAGCGTCGAGAGCCGGCCGCGGGCGCCCGACGACACGTTGATGACCGATTGCCCGATCATGGCGCAGCCGCCCATACCGCCGAACACGGCCGAACTCATGTTGGCGAGCCCCTGACCGACGCATTCGCGATTCTTGGAACTGCCGGTATCGGTCATGTCGTCGACGATCTGCGCCGTGAGCAGGCTCTCCAGCAGGCCGACCGCGGCGAGCGTGGCGGAATAGGGCAGGATGATCCGCAAGGTCTCGAAGGTGAGCGGCACGTCCGGCAGACTGAAGCTCGGCAGGGTCTTGGGCAGTTCGCCGAGATGGGCGACGGTGCGCACGTCGAGCCCGAGCCAGGCGGTGAGCGCGGTGAGTACGACGATGGCCACCAGCGGCGAGGGCACCGCGCGGGTGAGCCTGGGGACGCCGTAGATGATGGCGAGCCCGAGGGCGATCAGCCCGTAGGTGGCCGGGCTCACGCCGGTGAGTTCGGGGAGCTGGGCCAAAAAGATCAGGATGGCGAGCGCGTTGACGAAGCCCGTCATCACCGAGCGCGAGACGAAGCGCATCAGCCGCCCGAGCTTCACCAGCCCGGCGAGGATCTGGAACACGCCCATCAGGATGGTGGCGGCGAACAGGTACTGGACGCCGTGGTCGCGCACGAGATCGACCATCACCACGGCTGTCGCGGCGGTGGCGGCCGAGATCATGGCCGGGCGCCCGCCGGCGAAGGCGATGACGCAGGCGATGACGACCGAGGCGTAGAGCCCGACCTTGGGGTCGACCCCGGCGATCACCGAGAAGCCGATCGCCTCCGGGATCAGGGCGAGGGCGACGACGATGCCGGAGAGGATGTCGGCCCAGGGTGAGCCGAACCAAGACGCGGCGAACCGCCCGCGGGCGGTCGTGGATATCGATGACATGAAGAGAATCCGCAGAGGGACGCGGGCTCCGCCGACGATGCAGGGAGGGAAACGAGCGTCGCGAATGCGTGGTCCGGCGGATCGGCGGCCGGAAGAGCCACCCGGGCTTGCACCGGGTCCGAGCGATTGCGGTGAGGTTTACGGCGCGTTGCGTTGCAGCGCAATACGAACGCTCACCGCAACAGGCTCACCACGACGGGCACCAGGATCGCCGTCAGGAAGGCGTTCAGACCCATGGCGATGCCGGCAAACGTCCCGGCGACTTCGCTGACCTGGAAAGCGCGGGCGGTGCCGAGCCCATGGGCGGCGAGCCCCGCCGCGAAGCCGCGGGCGCGCATGTCCTCGATGCGCAGGCCCCGCATCAGCGGCGTGACGATCACGGCGCCGGCCATGCCGGTCAGCATCACCAGCACGGCGGCGAGCGTCGGATCGCCGCCGAGCGCCTCGGCGATGCCCATGGCGACACCGGTGGTCACGGATTTCGGGGCCATGGCGAGGCGCACGTCGTCGGGAATGCCGGCAAGCCGGGCGAAGACGAGGGCCGAAGTCATCGCCGTGACGCAGCCGACGGCCAGCGCCGCCAGCATCGGCAGGAGCGCGCGCATCACCGTCGCCCGCCGCTCGTAGAGCGGGATGGCGAGCGCCACCGTGGCCGGCCCGAGCAGGAAGTGCACGAACTGCGCACCCTCGAAATAGGCGCGGTAGGGCGTGCCGGTGAGCGTCAGCACGAGGCCGATCATCCAGATCGCATGGATCACCGGGTTGGCGAGCGGGTGGCGCCCCGCCGCCTGGAAGACGCGGTCGGCCACCGCGTAGGCCAGCAGCGTCACCGTGAGCCACAGGAGCGGCGTGTGGCTGAGATAGACCCAGAGCGCGAACTCGCCGGTCATCGGCGGCCCCATCGGCGCTCCAGAAGCCGGGAGACCGCGACGAAGGTGAGCACGGTCGCTCCCAGCGTCAGGGTCACGGAGACGAGGAGGACCACGGCGAGGGCGAGCCCGTGGCTCGCCAGCACGTCGAGCTTACCGACGATGCCGACGCCCGCGGGCACGAACAGGATCGAGAGATGCGCCAGCATCCCCTTGGCCGTGCCCTCCAGTCCGCCATCGACCAAGGGCGGCGGCAGATAGCGGTTTGAGGCCGGTCGCGTCCGGTCGCGCAGCACCAGGAAGCCGAGGAGCAGGGCCATGCCGATCACCGGCCCCGGCACCGGCAGGCCGGCGGTGCGGGCGGCCACCTCGCCCAGAAGCTGGGCGACCAGGATCAGGGTCAGGCTGACGATCATGATTCCGTCCGGGATCCCAAAGGGATCATCCCTTTGACGGGGTCTCGGGGCGGAGCCTCGGCCCTCTTCCAGGGCTCTGCCCTGGACCCGCGAAAAGGCTCGCCTTCTCGAAATCCAGGACGAACGATCACGCGCCGGCAGGCTCGCGGAAGCTGCGGTGGCGGGCGGCACTGATGCCGGCCTCGTCGAAGCCCAGGAGCTTGCCGAGGCGCCAGACCAGCGCCTCCTCGAATTCGTGCACCTCGCCGTCCGAGCCGGCCACCGACCACGCCATGGCGAGCAGCCGCTCGCGCTCCTCCGGGCTGCTGCCGTCGCTGCCGATCAGTTCGACGAGGCTCGCCATGTCGCGGGTCTGCGTCTCGAAGGCGGCGGCGCGCTCGATCAGGCTCGCGGCCTCCGCATCGCTCTCGGCGTAGCGGCGGCGCACGAGCCGCACCAGCCGCTCGGCCTCCGCCGGGTCGAGCACGCCGTCGGCGCGGGCGACGTGAACGAGCAGAGCGGTCGCCGCGAGATGCTCCTCGCTGCCGTCCGGCACCGTCTCGGCCGGAGCCGGCAGGCCGAAGGCCGAGGAGGCGTAGGAGAAGAGCCGCTGAAGAAGGGCCATGTCCGTTCCTGTCCGGTTATGCGCGCCACCGTCGGGGGCGTGCCGGGCACAGGTCAAGCGAGGAGGATGCAGGGCTGGCGCCCACCGCGGCGTTTCGCGGGCGGCGTGGCCCGGCTGCACCGAGGTGAGGCCGCCGCGGCCGTCAGCGTACCGAGGCGATGCCGTCGGCCGTCGCCGAGGTGCTGACGTTCTGGCGCAGATCCGCTTCACCCAGCGTCTTCAGCTCCAGGCGCAGCAGCACGGTCTGATTGCGCTCGCGCACGCCGATCGCGGTGGCGATGGGCGAGACGATGTAGTTGATCGAGACCGTGGTGCACTCGTCCTGATAGCCGCCGCCGAGGCTCATGCCGGAGAGGTAGGCCTTGCCCGGATTGTTGTAGATCGGCGCCAGGCCGACCGGGTTGGCGAGGTAGGCGGTGTAGTAGTCGGTGAAGGTGTCGCGCGTGTCGAGATAGTGGGTGAGGTCGACGAGCGCCGAGCCGGTGACGAACCAGTTCGGGGTGATGCGGTAGGTGGCCGACGCCGTCACGCCCTCGCGGCGATGGGGGAAGCCCAGGGCCGGCTGCGCCTCGTAGGTGGAGTAGAACACCGAGGTCTCAAGCGGCAGGAACGGCGCGAAACGCGCGGTCAGGCCAGCCTCGAACCGGTTCACGGCGAAGTCGCGCTGGTCGAAGCGGGCGCGGGCGATGAAGCTGATGTTCTGGTTGGGCGAGAGCTGGAAGCGGCTGACGAAATCCGAGCGGCGGTTCTCCAGGCCGGAATCGAGGCCGACATTGGCGAGATCCCCGCGGCGGAACGAGTTCACGCCCGCGATCTGGATCGACTCGCCGAACATCAGGTTGGCGTACCAGCCGGTCGGGGTCACGACGGAGTATTGCGCGCCGAGATTGGCCCGCACGCCGCCCTCGACCCGGTCCCAGCCGGAGAACTTGTCCCACTGGAACAGGGAAGTGTCGTCGAAGACGAGGCTCTGCGCGTCCTCGTTCGGCAACCGGCCGATCCGGGTCTCCGAGGGCCGGGCGATCACCTGGGCGATCGGCTCCAGGGTATGGACGCCGAGCGCGCCGAAATCGGCGACGAACGGATAGCGGTAATCGAGGCCGATCGCCGGCATGACGCGGCCGGAGAAGCCGTCATCGATGGTGGTGATGTTGTTCACCAGCGCGTTCTGGAAGCCCGACCGGCTCGGATTCACGAAGAAGGCGTCGGTGCGCAGGTAGGCGAACGGCGTGAAGACCTGGCCGATATCGTCGATGAAGCTGCGCCGCCAGGAGACCTGGGCCGAGAGCCGCGTATCGACGCCGCCGAGACCGCGCACGATGCAGCGGTCGCGCACGAAGGTGGTGCAGGTCTCGTAGAGGGGGTAGCTGATGCCGTTGACGCTCGGCGCGAACAGGTAGCTGCCGGTGCGCGGGATGCCCTGGAAGTCCGTCGCCTCGCGGCTGAGGCTGGTGACGTTGGCCTCGAACCGCACCTCGCCGCCGAGCTTGCCCGGCCCGTCGATGCGCTTGTCGTAGTCGATCACCGGCAGGACGATCGGCTGCTCCTTCTGCCAGTCGAAGCTCGACAGGGCCTTGAAGTAGTAGCCGCGCGCCTCGAACCACGAGCGGTCGCCCTGGCCGATCAGGTAGGCGGACGAGACCGCCTCGCGGAAATAATCGGTGGTGATGCTCTGGTTGCGGATGCGGTAATTGTCGAGGAACCACTTGTCGGTCACGCCGACGAGGTCCCAGCCCGTGCGCCAGTGCTCGTTGATGAAGAAGCGCCCGCGCGATTCGACCGAGCCGCGGAACTCGCGGTCCGCCGCCCCCAGCGGCCCCGGCAGGAAGGCCGAGGGCGTCGTCTGGAAGATGCCCGACAGGCGCAGATTGTAGCTGCCGTTGTCGAGCCGCTGGCGGAAATCGGCCTGGCCCAGCACGCCCTGGCGCGAGACGAAGGCGGGCGAGACCGTCAGGTCGTAGCTCGGATCGAGGTTGAAGAAGTAGGGCGTCGCCACGCCGGTGCCGATCGCCGTCGAGGTGATGAAGCGCGGCGTCAGGAAGCCGGACTTGCGCTTCACCGTCGGGTCGGCGGACTCGAAATAGGGCAGGTAGGCGACCGGGATGCCACCGATCTCGAGGGTCGAATCCTCGTAAGCGATGGTGTGGGTCTCATTGTTGTGGATGATCTTGGCCGCCTTGATCTGCCAGAGCGGCGGCGTCTCAGGATGGTCCTTGCACGGCTCGCAGGCGGTGTAGGTGGCGTAGTCGAAGCTCGATTGCTCGCCCGCGATTCGCTCCGCCCGCGGGGCGGAGATGCGGGTGCGCACCGTCTCGCCCTTGAGCTGGACCGTCTGCTGGATGCGCAGCGCGTCGACGAAGCCGTTCTTGAAGTCGTCGGTCAGCTCCATCCGCTCGCCGGTGACCAGCGCCCCGGTCTCGTCGGTGAGGCGGACATTGCCCTCGGCGAAGACCCGGCTCGTGCCGCGGTCGTAGCGCACCCGGTCGGCCTGGAGCGTGCGCGCGCCGTAATGCAGCTCGGCATTGCCGCGGGCGGTCACGGTGTTGCGGTCGTTGTCGTAGATCAGCTCGTCGGCCTCGACGAGCAGGCGCTGGCCCTTCTCGTCCCCCTTGGAGCCGGCGAGCTTCTCCAGTCCGGCCTGGGCATGCGCACGCGGCGCGGCGAGCCCGAAGGCTGCCGTCAGCAGTGCGGCCATGGAGACCGTGATCGCGATGTCGGCGACCTTACGCAACGCGTCCCTCGAACCCTGTGCAGCCCCCTGCACCACGACCCAGACAGTCCCTTGCCAGACAGCCCCTTGCACGACCGAACCCGTCCCCACCCGGAGCACCGCGCATCAGCCGTCCTCCTGGTAGAGAAGCGTGAGCGTACCGAGCAGACTCCCTACCACGGCGGGGAACCACGCCGCCACTGTCGGCGCGACCATTCCCGACGCGCCCAGGCCCTCCATGACCTGCTGCACGACGTAGAGAACGAACCCCGCGCTCACCCCGCCGAGCACGAGTTTCCCGACGCCACCAAAGCGGAAGAATCTTAAGGAAACCGTTGCCGCCACGAGAACCATCGCGAGGTAGAGCAGGGGCGTTGCCAGCAGCACATCGTACTGGAGGCGGTAGCGCGTGGCATCCAGCCCGGCCCGCTCGTGGCGCGCGATGGTCTCGGGAAGTTGCCAGAAGGGCACAGATTCCGGAGGGGTGAAGCGCTGCCGGATCTGGCTCGGGTCGAGCGTCGAGGCGACGAGGTAGACCTCGTGACTCTCGGGCGGTTCGTCGCGTGTGAGAACGCGCACATCGCGCAAGTCCCACCAGCCGTCGTGCAGGGTGGCGCGGGCCGCCTCGACCTGCGCGGTGAAGACGCCCGCGTCGTCGAACTGGAAGACGGTCACGCCGGCCAGCGTCGTCGTGCCCTCGATCGCCGTCTCGGCGCGGATGATCGCCTGCCCGTCGACGCTGCGCTGGCGCAGCCACAGATCCTTGCCGGTGCCAGCCTTGGTCGCCTTGGCGAAGATCTTCGCCTCGATCTCGCTGGAGCGCTGCTTGAGCGCCGCCGAGAGCGGGTTGTAGGCGCCGATCGCCAGCGCGCCGATCGCCAGGGCCACGAAGGCGCCGGGCTGCAGGAACTGCCAGGCGGAGATGCCGGCGGCCCGCGCCACCACGAGTTCGAGCTTGCGCGAGAGCTGGAGCAGGGCGGCCATGGAGCCGAACAGCACGGCGAACGGCAGCACGCTCTCGGCCACCGCCGGCGTGCGGTAGAGCGCGAGCTGCGCCATCAGCCCGGGCGAGGCACCCTCGGCGTCGCCGGCCCGCCGCAGGAGCTCGACGAAGTCGAGGGTGTAGACCAGGGCGAAGACCGTGAGGAACACGCCGAGGATGGTGCGCACGAAGCGCCACGCGAAGTAGCGGCCGAGGGTCGCGCCGATCAGCATGATCGTTCCCTCAGGCGCGCCCGGCCGCCGGGCGCCGCCGCAGGCCCCCCGCGAGCCGCCGCCCCATCCGGCCGAGCCCCTCGTTTAGCGCCCGGACCCGGGCGCCGCCGAAGATCAGCAGGCAGGAGAGGGCGATGGCACCGAGCGGCGCGGCGTAGATCGCCACCACCGCGCCGGGGCTGCGCACGGCGGCGCTGCTCGCGGCAAAGCCCACGATGCGAAGCGCCACCACGCCGAGCACGGCGCCGGCCACGGCCAGCCCGCGGCCCTGGCGCGTGGTGCGCGGATCGGCGAGCGCGGCGAACGCGATGAAGGCGAGCGCCAGCGGGTAGAGCCAGGCGGAGAGCCGGTCGTGGAGTTCGGCCCGGAAGCGGCCCTTCTGCAGGCGGTAATAGCCTTCGCCCGTATCGGGGAAGAGCAGGGCCAGGGTCGAGCGCTCGCGCGGCTTGTAGATCGTCTCGGAATCCGGGGGCGTGAAGGCGGCGAGATCGACGGCGTAGCGCTCGTAGCTCACGATCGAGGAATCGCGGCTGTCCTTCTGCTGGCGGTGGATGCTGCCCTTCTCCAGGACGAGGTAGGTCTGCCCGTCGACATCCGCCACGCGCCCGCGCTCGGCGAGGTAGACCACCGCCTTGCCAGCCTCGCGCTTGTCCTGAATGAACAGGCCCTGGAGCGAGCCGTCGGCGCCGCGCTCGCGGAAATGGAAAGTGATGCCGTTGTCGAGCGCTGTGAACTGGCCCTCCTTGACGACGTTGGCGACGAAATCACCCCGCACCCGTGTCAGCAC
>JAGTAM010000447.1 GCA_023422485.1 Pseudomonadota bacterium
CCGCCATTCCCTGCGCACCACCCGCGGAACCCTTCCCTACACCCATCTCGTCCTCGCCCACGGCGCCCGCCCGGCACTGCCGGCGAGCCTCGACCCGACCCTGTGCTGGCGGGTGAACGACCTCGCCGCGTGGTCTTCGCTCCACGCCGAACTGGCCCGCGGGCCGCGCACCGTCGCGGTGGTCGGCGCCGGGATGGTCGGCTGCGAGTTGGCCGAGGATCTGGCGCGGGCCGGCCACGCGGTCACCTTGGTCGGCGCCGAGGTGCTGCCGCTGCCCGAACTCCTGCCCGAACAGGCCGGACGGCGCCTGCTTTCGGGCCTCGAAGGGCTCGGCGTCCGCTACCGGGGCAACAGCCTCGTCGACGGCCTGAGCCGACGGCCCGACGGCACGATCGCGCTGGCGCTGGCCGATGGCACACGCCTCGCGGCCGCGACCGTGATCGCCGCGACCGGCCTCGCCACGCCCTCCCGCCTCGTGCGGAGCGCAGGCCTCGCCTTCGAGCGTGGCATCGTCGTCGATCCAGCCACCTTGCGCACCAGCGGACCGGACATCTTCGCCCTCGGCGACTGCATCAGCATCGGCGGGCGGCCCTGCCGCTTCATCGAGCCGGTCGCCCGCCAAGCCGCGACCATTGCGGGCACGATCCTGGGCCGGGACCCGCCGGGCTACGCGCACACCGCCCCGGTCATCCGCCTGAAGACCCGCTCGGCCCCAATCGTCCTGCACGGCACGCCTGTCGCCGGGGCGCCCTGGCACCTCGTCGAGGACAGCGAGCACCGGCTCGCAATGGAGCAGCGGCAGGGCGGCGCCGTCACCGCCTGGCTCGCGGCCTGAGGAGACGACGATGACCCCTCCGACCCTCGCCGATACCGCGCTGGACCGGGCGCGGACACACGTCACCGCGAGCCTCTCGGGGCAAGCCCCGCGCCCGATCGTCCACGGCTTCTTCGACGAGCCGACCCATACCGCGACCTTCGTGGTCCATGATCCCGAAAGCCGCGAGGCGGCGGTGATCGACTCCGTGCTCGGTTTCGATCCAGCGGCCGGCACCCTGTCCTACGCGGCAGCCGACCGGGTCATCGACTATGTCCGCTCCGAAAACCTGACGGTCGCCTGGATCCTGGAGACCCACGTCCACGCCGATCACCTCTCGGCCGCGCCCTACCTCCAGGGCAAGCTCGGCGGGCGCCTCGCGATCGGCCGCGGCATCGTCGAGGTCCAGAAGACCTTCGGCAAGGTCTTCAACGCGGGCACCGAATTCGCCCGCGCCGGCACCGAGTTCGACCGCCTGTTCGAGGACGGCGACCGCTTCGCCTTGGGCGGGGTCGAGGCCGTCGTCCTCCACGTGCCGGGCCATACCTCGGCCGACCTCGCCTACGTCATCGGCGACGCCGCCTTCGTCGGCGACACCCTGTTCATGCCGGATTACGGCACGGCGCGGGCCGACTTCCCCGGCGGCGACGCCCGCCTTCTGTTTCGCTCGATCCGGCGCCTGCTGTCGCTGCCCGATCCGACGCGGCTCTTCCTCTGCCACGACTACAAGGCGCCCGGCCGCGACAGCTTCGCCTACGAGACCACGGTCGCGGCCCAGCGCAGGGGCAACGTCCATGTCCGCGACGGCACCGCCGAGGATCAGTTCGTGGCGATGCGCGAGGCCCGCGACCGGACCCTCACGGCGCCGCGGCTGATCATGCCGTCGATCCAGGTGAACATGCGCGGCGGCCGCCTGCCGGAGCCGGAGGAGAACGGCACGCGCTACCTGAAAATCCCGCTGACGACGGGCCGGAGCTGAGCCGATGCTCGACCCCGTCCAATACGCGCTCGGGGCAACCTCGGGTTCGGTCGTCGGGCTGATCCTGGGGCTCGCCGGCGGTGGCGGCTCGATCCTCGCGATCCCGATGCTGATCCACGTCGTCGGGCTCAGGAACGTCCACGTCGCGGTCGGGACCGGCGCCTTCGCAGTCGCGGCCTGCTCGCTGGTCAACCTCGTCGGCCACCTGCGGGTGGCACGGGTGCCGTGGCGCGCCGCCGGATGGTTCGGCCTGGCCGGCATCCTCGCGGCCCTTCTCGGCGCCGGTCTCGGCAAGCAGTTCGACGGGCCCCGGCTGCAGGCCCTGTTCGCACTGGTCATGCTCGCGGCGGCGGCCATGATGGTCCGGCGGCGGTTCCGGCCCGCCGCGGAGCCGGACGCGGCGCGAGAGAGCGTGCCGAAGCTCGTCGGCTTCGGCGGGGCCGCGGGGCTGATGTCCGGCTTCTTCGGCATCGGCGGCGGTTTCCTCGTCGTGCCGGGACTCGTCGCCGCGACCGGGATGCCGCTCGTCAGCGCGGTCGGCTGTTCGCTCGTGGTGATCACAGCCTTCGGTCTCACCACCGGCCTCAGCTACGCCCTGTCACAGCTCGTGGATTG
The DNA here is from genome assembly GCA_023422485.1 of Pseudomonadota bacterium. Classification (GTDB taxonomy): domain Bacteria; phylum Pseudomonadota; class Alphaproteobacteria; order Rhizobiales; family Beijerinckiaceae; genus Methylobacterium. The sequence goes on from JAGTAM010000447.1 coordinate 2,409, forward strand.
GCCCCTCGTCCTCGCCTTCGTGGTCGGGGGAACGGGCGGCGGCCTCGCCGGCTTGCGGCTGCGCTCCGCCTGCGCCGCCCGCAAGGGCCTGCTCGACACCGTGCTGGCGACGCTCATCGCCGGCGCCGGCCTCGTCATGCTGGTGCGCTGAGCCGGGCGACAATGTCGACAATCCGTCGACATTGTAGAAGGCACGCGATACGGCCGCCCAACCCTGAACGCGATAACCCTTTGACTGAGCAGATGAAATAAAAAAATCCCAACGCTTGGCGCGAGTGTTGCTGAGGAAAGTTCACCTGCCCTGCCGGAGACCGAGATGGCCCCCTTCGACAAT
>JAGTAM010000169.1 GCA_023422485.1 Pseudomonadota bacterium
GCCAAGGACAAGGTGATGATGGGCGCCGAGCGGCGCACCCTGGTCATGACCGAGGACGAGAAGCGGCTCACCGCCTACCACGAGGGTGGCCACGCCATCGTCGCCCTGAACGTCCCGGCGACCGATCCGGTCCACAAGGCGACGATCATCCCCCGCGGTCGTGCGCTGGGCATGGTCATGCAATTGCCGGAGCGCGACAAGCTGTCGATGTCGTTCGAACAGATGACCTCGCGGCTGGCGATCATGATGGGCGGGCGCATCGCCGAGGAGATGATCTTCGGCAAGGACAAGGTGACCTCGGGGGCCCAGTCCGACATCGAGCAGGCGACACGGCTGGCCAAGATGATGGTCACCCGCTGGGGCTTCTCGCCGGAACTCGGCACCGTGGCCTACGGCGACAACAACGACGAGGTCTTCCTCGGTATGTCGATGGGCCGTCAGCAGACGGTGTCGGAGGCGACCGCCCAGAAGATCGACGCCGAAGTGCGCCGCCTCGTCGAGACCGGCCTGGAGGAAGCCCGCCGCATCCTCTCCGAGCACAAGGACGACCTCGAGGCGCTGGCGCAGGGCCTGCTCGAATACGAGACCCTCTCGGGCGAGGAGATCCGCAAGCTGCTCCAGGGCGAGCCGCCGGTGCGCGACTCGGGGGACGTGCCGCCGACGCCGGCCCGCGGCTCCCCGGTGCCCTCGACCGGGCGCGGTCGTCCCCGCGGCAGCGACGGCGGGCTGGAACCGAGCCCGCAGCCGCAGGGCTGATAATCCGAAGACAGGCAGGGGAGGGGGCGCCGCGAGGCGCCCCTTTCCATGTCCGCGGCCTCGCACCCTGCCCCTCGTGATTGAGTTGGACGGAACGGCCGGCCATGCCGAGTTCGATCATCGTGATCGTTGCCCTCGGCGCGGCGGTCGCCGGCTTCGTCCAGGGCCTGTCCGGCTTCGCCTTCGGCCTCGTGGCCATGTCGATCTGGGTGTGGGTGATTGATCCGCAGCTTGCGGCGGCGCTGGCGGTCACCGGTGCCCTGGCAGGCCAAGTCGTCGCTGCCATCACCGTACGCAGAGGCTTCGCGATCGGCCTGCTGGCCCCTTTCGTCCTCGGCGGCCTCGCCGGGGTTCCGCTCGGGGCCTTCCTGCTGCCGCATCTCGACATGCACTGGTTCAAGGCCATCCTCGGAGCCGTGCTCGTCCTGTGGTGTCCGGCGATGCTCCTGTCGAAGGATTTACCGCGCATCACCGTCGGCGGCCGGGTCGCCGACGCGGCCATCGGCCTCGGCGGCGGCATCCTCGGCGGTCTCGGCGGGTTCACGGGTACGCTGCCGACGCTCTGGTGCACGCTCCGCGGCTACGAGCGGGATGTCCAGCGCGCCGTCATCCAGAACTTCAACTTGTCGATGCTCGCCGTCACCCTGTTGGTCTACGTCGCCTCAGGGCTCATCACCCGCAACATGCTGCCGATGATCGGGCTTGTGCTCCCGGCGATGCTCGTTCCCACGCTCGTCGGCGCCCGCGTCTACGTCGGATTGAGTGAAGCGGCATTCCGCAGGCTTGTCCTCGGGCTCCTCACCGCCTCGGGCGTCGCCCTGCTGGTGTCGTCGCTCCCGCAACTTCTTCGATGACGCCGTCCGAACAGGCTCGATCGCCCCATTTCGACCGCCTTTGTCGCGGAGCAACCGATTCACCACGCCCGCGATCCGCTCCGGCGGACGGGGGCATGATCTGGTAAAGTGGTCGTCTGCGAGCCACGCCGAGCGCGGAGAAGCGACGTTGCGCAAACACTTCGGAACCGACGGCATCCGCGGCCGGGCCAACGGCGTCATCACGCCGGAACTCGCCCTCAAGGTCGGGCAGGCCGCGGGCCTGATCTTCCAGCGCGGCGATCACCGCCATCGCGTCGTGATCGGCAAGGATACCCGGCTCTCGGGCTACATGATCGAGACCGCGCTGGTGGCCGGTTTCACCTCAGTCGGCATGGACGTGCTGCTGCTGGGCCCGATGCCGACCCCCGCCGTCGCCATGCTGACCCGCTCGATGCGCGCCGATATCGGCGTCATGATCTCGGCCTCGCACAACCCGTTCGAGGACAACGGCATCAAGCTGTTCGGGCCCGACGGGTTCAAGCTCAACGACGAGCTGGAGCTTGAGATCGAGAGCCTGATCGACGGCGACATGCGCCGCCGCCTCGCCGGCTCGCGCGACCTCGGCCGCGCCAAGCGGATCGAGAGCGTGCATGCCCGATACATCGAGTTCGCCAAGCGCACGCTGCCCCGCCACGTGACCCTGGACGGCCTGCGCGTCGTCGTGGACTGCGCCAACGGCGCCGCCTACCGCGTCGCGCCGGAGACGCTTTGGGAACTGGGCGCCGAGGTGATCTCCATCGGCGTCGAGCCGGACGGCTTCAACATCAACCAGGATGTCGGCTCGACCGCGCCGGAAACCCTCGTACAGAAGGTGCGGGAGCTGCGTGCCGATGTCGGTATCGCCCTCGACGGCGACGCCGACCGGGTGCTGATCGTCGACGAGAAGGGCCAGAAGGTCGATGGCGACCAGCTCATGGCGGCCGTGGCCCGCTCGTGGAAAGAGGACGAGCGGCTTACACAGCCGGGCCTCGTCGCCACCATCATGTCGAATCTCGGCCTCGAGCGCTTCATCAACGGGCTCGGCCTGACGCTCGCCCGCACAGCCGTCGGCGACCGCTACGTGCTCGAACACATGCGCGAGCACGGCTACAACCTCGGCGGCGAGCAATCCGGCCACATCATCATGTCGGATTACGCGACCACGGGCGACGGCTTGGTGGCCGCCCTGCAGCTCCTCAGCGTCGTCAAGCGCCGCAACCTGCCGGTGAGCGAAGTCTGCCACTGCTTCGAGCCGCTTCCGCAGATCCTCAAGAACGTCCGCTTCCGCTCCGGTGAGCCGCTGCGCGCGGATTCGGTGGTTACGGCCATCGCCCACGCCAAGGACCGTCTCGGCCAGTCGGGCCGCCTCGTGATCCGTCCCTCGGGCACGGAACCCGTCATCCGCGTGATGGCCGAGGGCGACGACCACGACCTCGTCGCCGAGGTAGTGGACGAGGTGGTCGACGCCGTCACGCGCGCCGCGGCCTGACCTCGTTTCCGGACGATCGCTTCGGGGTGATCCCACACCATCATCGCGAGCATCAGCGAAGCGATCCGGCACCGTGGCCATTCTGGACAGGTCGCATCCTGGATCGCCTCGGCGTCGCCCCGTGATGACCGAGGATGGCGGCGCCGAGCCGATCAATCGAACAATGATTGAGGAGGCTCCGCCCAACCCGACGACTGAAACCAAATCCCGTTCGTCCTTTCGGGATGACCGTCCCGCCTCATGCCGGGGTTGCGCAGCGGAACCCAGAATCCACCCGTGAAGACGGGAGGCCCGTCCCTCGTCGAGGCACCTTGTGGATTACACGCCTCCTGGTTCGCCTGCCGCGCGCTCGGAATGAGGCAGACCAACGCCCGTCCGAGTGCCTCGACCGGGGACGGCATGACTGTTCTCCGGGCAAAGCCGAACAGGACGGTTCCGCCTCAACGCGTGCCCGATCCGAAAAGGCGATGATCCGCCCGGCCGTACAATCGCCGATGGTACTGAGTTTCTCCCGGTTTTGCCGATCCATGAAACGGATCGACAAGACTAATTTTTTACGTTAAGCGCCGCTTAACCTTCATAGATCATCCTTGCACTCGCATCTTGAGCCGACCTGACCTTCCGGCGCGCTCAATGGGTGAAGGATATTTTAATGCGCCGCCGCTCCAGAATTCCCGCACTGGCGCGCTCTCTCACGCTCCTCGCGGGCGTTGGGGTGCCCTGCTTGGCACAGGCTGCCGACCTGCCGCCGCCGCCCCCCCCGATGCCCGAACCGGAAGTGTTCGCCGGTGGCTGGTACCTGCGCGTCGATGGCGGTTACGGCTCGCTCGACCTGCGCAAGAGCATCGCCGAAGACGTTTCGCATCCGCCGAAGCCGTACGACTACGCCGTCATTCAGGACAAGGTGTCGAACCAGTACTTCGTCGGCGGCGGTATCGGCTACCAGATCAACCCTTGGCTGCGCGTCGATGCGACCGGTGAGTACCGCTTCCGCAGCAATTGGACGTTCGTTGCCGAGGACAGGACCTTCGGCAATTCCGGCGGCTACAACGTCACCAGCGGCAAGTTCGACTCCATCGTGGGTCTCGCCAACGGCTACGTCGATCTCGGCACCTGGTACGGTGTGACGCCGTTCATCGGCGCCGGTATCGGCGTTGCCCATCACAGCTTCGGCGGCGTGACCGACAAGGGCTTCGGCGCCTACGAGGGCGGTTACGGGATCGGCCGTCACAGCGAGCGGACGAACTTTGCCTGGGCGCTCCACGCCGGTCTCGGCTACGCCGTGACGCAGAACGTCCGCTTTGAGGCTGCTTACCGCTACCTCAACATGGGCGAGGCCACGACCGGCGTCGTCGCCTGCACCCCGGACTGCCCGAAGACGGTCTACCGTGTGAAGGAGCTCGAGGCGCACGACGTCAAGGTAGGCCTCCGCTACATGTTCGGTGCCCCGGTTGCCGTCGCCGCAGTCGACTACGCGCCGCCCCCGCCGCTGGTTCGCAAATACTGATCACAGCGGATTTCAATCGATACTTGCACGGCGCGGTCAATTTCCGCGCCGTTCTTGTTTTCAGTTTTGAGGCTCCACCGCTGGTTAAGGTTAAGCCAATCATAACTTTTGTCAGCGAGAATCCGAGACAATCGAGGCGCGGATCCCTCCTGCCGCCCCCTCCGACGAGGCTTCCCATGATTGTATCGCATCGTCTGGCGCTGGCGGCCACGCTCGCGACCGGCACGCTCCTCGGGGTCCTGACCGGCACGTGTGCGCTTCCCGGAAGCGCCTCGGCGGCGGACCTGCTTCCGCCGCCGCCGCCACCGCCCGCCCTGGTCGAACCGGTGGCCATCGGCAGCGGATGGTATCTTCGGGGCGACTTCACCCAGAGCTGGTACGAGCATCCGCGCGACGATGCCATTCCCGACCCGAGCGACCCCGGCATGCCGCCGCTGGTCGGATTGCGGTTGAGCTCGGAAGCCGGCTACGGCGGCGGTGTCGGCTATCAGATCAATCCCTGGCTGCGCGTCGACGCCACGATCGACCAGCGCGGCGCCTCCTCCTTCCGCGGCTATTCCTCGCGCTCGGTGTTCCAGACCGGCTACAACCTTGAGGCGGGCAAGGTCGATGTGCTGACGGGCCTCGTCAACGTCTATGCCGATATCGGGACTTGGTACGGCTTCACGCCCTATGTCGGCGCCGGCGTCGGCTTCGCCGACAAGCGAATGAGCCGCAACTACACGCAGACGACCTGCCTGATCGATGGCTGCGACGGGACCGCCGGCACCGGCCCGCGCGACTCCGCCTTCCGCACCAACTACTCGGTCACGACCTTCGCCTGGGCCCTGACCGCCGGTGTCTCCTACGATATCGGTGCCGGTTTCAGCCTCGATGCCGCCTATCGCTACATCAATCTCGGCAAGATTCGCAGCGGGCTGGACGAGTATGGCGGCCTGACCCGCGTGAAGGATCTGGCAGCCAACGAGTTCAGGGTCGGCCTGCGCTATCGCTTCGCCGACGGCCTGCTCCCGTCCGCGACGCGGAACTTCGGCAACTGAGCCGACCGAAGCTGGTTCTCAACGACAGGCGGCGTCCGGGGTCAGATCCGGGCGCCGCTGCCGTTTGAGCCTTCGCGGACAGACGCGTGCCTCTCGGTGCCGGCGGGCTCTCGGGAGGCTAACCGTGCACGATCCCGTAGCGACCGGTCACGGGCGATCCGACGCCCGGAACGGTGCACCCGTCATCTCGGGACGTCATCCAATGTTGGTTCGGTACTAAATATTAAGGTTACCGAGTTAGTACGAAAGGGTCAGCCCGGAGCCGCGACGGACCGGTGCGTGAGGACGACGACGATGCGCATCGCGACCCTGGCTGTTCTGGCTTCCGTTCTGATTTCTCCCGCTCTCGCCGCCGATCTCGACTATGGCGTGCTGCGCGGCGCCGACGATGATTACCTCGCGCCGGCTCCGTTGATCGACTGGAGCGGCTTCTATGTCGGCGGGCACGGGGGCTATTCGTCGGCCGCTCTCGGCTTCAACAATGCCTTCCAGCCGATCGTCGCCAATGCGCTTCGCAACACTGTGGCGGAGGCCGAGATGGGAGCATCTCAGTATCTCTCGACGCGTGCCACGCATTCCGGTGGTGCCAGCTACGGCGGATTCGCTGGTATCAACTATCAATTCGATGACGTGGTCGTCGGCCTGGAAGCTGACTACAGCTATTTCGGCAGGTCCGACTCCTCGTTCGATCGGATCGCTCGTTTCAGGGTCACGAGCGACGGCTTCCTCACCACGGTCGCGCTGAACGGCCAAGCGAGTACCGAGATCCAGGATTACGGGACGGTCCGCGGCCGCCTCGGCTACGCCTTCGAAAATTTCCTGCCTTACGTCACAGGCGGACTCGCGGTGGGCCGAGCGACGGTCAGCGATACGGTTGCCGTCCAAAATTACGGCTATGACAACAATGCATTTACCGCCAATCAAACGGGGGCCACGACGACTTTCATCCGAAACTACGGTTACTCAGCGTTCAGCCAGACAAATCCCCCAGGCAGCATCCCTGCTCCCGGAACCATTTACGGGGCGACGAAGAAAGTCACCGTCGTAGGCCTCGCTGTCGGCGGCGGCATTGAATACGCCATCACGTCGAACTTCCTTTTGCGCGGCGAATATCAGTACGTCCTGTTCAACGATTTCCAGGGCCATAAGGCCGAGCTGAATACCGTCCGCGGTGGTGCCGCCATCAAATTCTGAGGCGATCGAACGCGAGGGCCTGCCAATGCGTCACCTGCTTCCGCTCGCAGCCGCGACCCTGGCTGGTTTCGCGACGCTTCCGCAGGCAGTGGCCGGCGACGCCGACAGGCGTGCGCGACCCCGCCCGGCGGTGACAGCCCTGCCGCCGGAGATGCCCTACCGCGATCCGCGGCCGCGCTTTCGTGCGCCGCAGCCGGTCGAAAAGTTTGTGGTCCGGGCCTACCTGCCGCGGCCGACCAACCAGCCGATGTTCAACGAGCCGCCGCAGCCGCTCCGCTGAGACCGGACGGAGCATCGCCTTGTTCCGAAAGCCGGCAATCACCGTTCGGGGCGATGGTCTAGCTGTCGAGCTCGCTATCCCAGTAGAGATAATCGAGCCAGGTGTGGTGGTACTGGCGGTGGTCGAACTCCGGCTGGCGGCGGTGCAGCTCGTGACGCGTCGGCCGGTGCGGTTCGTTGAGAAGCGGCATCTCCGCCTCCTCCGGCGTGCGGTTGGCCTTGCGCAGATTGCACGGCGAGCAGGCCGCCACGACGTTTTCCCAGGTAGACAGGCCGCCGCGCGAGCGGGGCACGACATGGTCGAAGGTCAAACCGCCGGAGGGCAGACGAAGGCCGCAATATTGGCAGGTGAAGGTGTCGCGCAGGTAGATGTTGTAGCGCGTGAAGGCCGGGCTGCGGGCCAGCGCCACATAGCTCTTGAGGGCGACCACGCTCGGCACCTTGAGCGACCGGCTCGGGCTATGGGCCTCGATGTCGTAGTTCGCGACCAGAGTGACACGGTCAAGAAACAGGGCCGTGAAGGCGTCCTTCCAGGACCACAACGAGAGCGGATTGTAGGAGAGCGGCCGGTAATCCGCGTTGAGCACCAGGGTTTGCAGATCGATCATCGACGCCACTCACTGCTCGTGACGGCGCCCCGCGGGCGCCTCGGCCTTGGACGCTGGAGGTCCGAAGGGCCATGCCGCACCCGCGACAGTCGGAGCCCAAGGGGCACCCCGAGGGGCGCCCTATGAGGTCCCGTGGAGCCGTGTCGAAGGGCATGACGCCCCGGCACGGCCGCGGGTCTCCGATCCGTCGCGCTCTCTCGCACCAAGTCCGCAGCCGGAGCGCGACGCGCTCCGACGGACCGGCGGAAATGAAGGAAGCTGGATGGACTTCGACGCCGACAGCTCCCCCGACCGGCGAGTCTTGCCGGTTCGAACCGAAGCGTGGCAGGGCGGACGATCAGCGCCGCCTCCTCGCTGCGTGAGGATATGGCCAAGTCCATCGCGGCTTAGTGTAATATCAGCGTGACAACCTTGTGAAGGCGAGCGGGCGGTCTCTGGCGTCGCGGCCGCCGATTTTCCTTGCAAATCGGCTTTCCTCATCCTCGGCCGCACGCTTTTGCCCCATTGCGCGGGCAGACACCGCCTGGCGAAACCGTGCGGCCGGCTTTTGTGCGTTGCAAAAAGTTTCGCCGCGCATCCCCTCGGCAAGCCGGGCTGAGGCCCTAGCTCAGGGGCAACAAGACAGAAACTCTCGATCCGGTTCGCCTGGAGCCGTCGTCGCGTGGGCATTTGCACCCGCAGCGAACCGACTGCCCAGGACCCGCAGACCCGACGCGACCCGCTCCTCCCGCGAAGGATGACGATGCTACGACGCTCCCTTCTCACCCGCTTCCGCCACAGGATTCTTGGCACGGCCCTGCTCGCGACCCTAGCCGCGACCGCCGTCCTGCCGAACGCGGCGTCGGGGCAGGGGAGTCCGCCGGCCGCGCAGGCACCGGCTGCGAAACAGCAAAACGCCGCGCCGCCCCCGGCGAACGGCCAGCCGGCTCCGGCCAACGAACAGGCCGCGCCGGCCGCCAAGCCGGCCGCGCCCAAGGCCCCCGTGTCGGAGGCGCTGCAAACCCTGCGGGACCGGCTCGATACCATCAAGGACGATCTCGAAGCGCGAGAGAAGGCGATCACTGGTCCGAATGTCGGCGCGGGCGACCTGATCCGTGCGCGCGACGGGCTCGACCCGCTCGCCGACCGGCTGCGATCCGTGATCGATCTGCTGGGGCCCCGCCTGGAGGCCGCCCGCGAGCGTCTGACGCAGATCGGGCCGAAGCCAAAGGAAGGCGAGGAGAGCGAGGAGGTCGCCCGCGAGCGCGCGGAGCGCGAGCAGGCGGTCAACGACATCGACGGCACGCAGCGTCTGGCCAAATCGCTGCTGGTTCAGAGCGACCAGATCGTCGACCAGATCTCGAACCGCCGCCGCGCGGCCTTCACCCGCGGCCTGTTCGAGCGCAGCTCGTCGCTGCTGACCCCCGATCTCTGGATGCGGGTCGGTGCGGACATCCCGCGGGACATCAGCTCGCTGAAGAGCGGCTTCGACGACACCGTCGCCCTGTTCCGCCGCAACGGCAACCTGTGGAACCTGCTGATCCTCGGGCTCGCCCTCGGCTTGTCCGTTGCCCTGTATTTCGGGCGCCGCAACATCGCTCCGGCGCTCGGGCGACGGGACATCAACGTCACCGCGCCATCGAGGCGCGCCAAGCTTCTCGGGGCATGGCGCGTGCTCCTGCTCGGGACCTTGCCGGCGCTGGCGGGAAGCTATGCGGTCTACTACGCCCTCGACGTGACAGAGCTGCTGCCGGCCCGCTTCCTGCCGGTTGCCAGCACGATTCTGGGTGGCATCGCCTTCATCGCCTTCGTCGAGGCGATGGCTGATGCCCTGCTCGCGGTCAACAAGCCGGCTTGGCGTCCGGCACCGGTCTCGGATGCCGCCGCGTGGCGCATCACGGCGCTTGCCGTCAGCATCGCCGTCGTCATCACGGTGTCGAAATCGACCGAGGCCCTCAATTCGGCGATCTACGCCGCGCTGCCGATCTCGATCGCGACCCGCGGCATCGGCGCCATCACGGCGGCTTTGCTCCTCGCCATCGGCCTCCACCGCTTCGCCGATACGGCGGAGAAAGAGGAGGAGTGCTTCGGCCCCTATGTCGGCACCGAGACCTCGTCCAGTATCGGCGGGCCGCTGCGGCTGCTCGGCTGGGTGGCGGTGGCCGTGATCGCCATCGCGCCGCTCGTCGGCTACGTCGCCTTCTCGGCCTTCGTCGTCGATCAGCTGATCTGGAGCGCCAGCATCCTCGTGCTGCTCTGGCTGCTGATCGTCAGCGCCGACGTCCTGATCGGCGGCTCGCTGTGCGAGGACACCCGCATCGCCACGACGCGCCAGGCCAATACCGGCCTGCGAAAGCGCTCGCTCACCCAGATCGCGGTGCTGGCGACGGGCTTCGCCCGCGTCCTGCTGATCGCGGTTGCCGCGCTCCTGGCGCTGGCACCCTGGGGGCTCGATTCGACCGATATCTTCTCGTCAGTCCGCACAGCCTTCTTCGGCTTCAAGGTCGGCGACGTCACGATCTCGCTTTCGGCGATCGCCTTCGGCGTCAGCATCCTGGTGCTCGGCGTGTTCATCACCCGCGGCATCCAGCGCTGGCTCGAGAACACCTACCTGCCGGCGACCGACCTCGATGCGGGCCTGCGCAATTCGATCTCGACGGTGGCCGGCTATGTCGGCTTCCTCCTCGCCCTGGCGCTGGCGTTCTCCTATCTGGGCCTCAGCCTCGAGAAGCTGACCATCGTCGCCGGTGCCCTTTCCGTCGGTATCGGTTTCGGCCTGCAATCGATCGTCAACAACTTCGTCTCGGGCCTGCTGCTGCTCTGGGAGCGCCCGATCCGCGTCGGCGATCAGGTGCTGATCGGCGACAGCGAGGGCATCGTGAAGCGGATCTCGGTCCGCTCCACAGAGATCCAGACCTTCGACCGCTCGGCGGTGATCGTGCCGAACTCGAACCTGATCTCCGGCATCGTGAAGAACCGCGTGCGCGGCGACCGGACCGGCCGGGTCATCATCTCGGTCAGCGTGCTGCGCAGCAAGGATCCGGTCGAGGCGGCCGAGATGATGGTCGCCTGCGCCAAGGCGCACCCGGACGTGCTCAAGGAGCCGGCGCCGCGGGTGGTGTTCAAGAAGATCGGCGATCCCTTCCTGGAGTTCGAGCTGATTGCCATGGTGGTCGACGTCAACCTCAGCCAGAAGGTGCAGAGCGACCTGAACTTCTCGGTGTTCAAGGCGCTCGCCGACGCCGAATTCATTCCGCCGATGGGTCCTGCTTCGAGCTTCATCACCGTGCAGGGTCTGGAACCGGTGCGCGATGCGCTCGGTCAGATCGCGCACGCGGTCGGCAGCCCGGCGGCCCACGTCATCGCGCCCCCGGCGACCGCACGATCGGAGAGCGAGGAGAAGGTCTCGGCCGGAGCCGAAGAAGCGTCGTCGACCGACCCGCGCGAACCGGCACGACGGTCAGGACTTGCGTCGCCGGACGGAAACCTGCGACGCCACGGCTAGATCGGCGCAAGCCCTCAGCCCCTCTGGGGAAATCGGAGCTGGCGGCAGCGATACACTTGAGTTTCCCGTGTGCAGCGCCCACCTCAGCCATCTGCTCACGGGAAAACGGCTTTCGTGCTCGGACGTCAAACCTTTCTCGCCGCGCCGGCGGTGCTCGCCCTCGTGACCCTGCTCCAGGGTTGCGCGGGACGGATCACGCCCGAGGCGAGCGGCGTACCGACCATGTATCTGCCGCTGACCACCGGCAGCACCGCTGTCGACACGGTGGCGGCTCGGGACATGATCTCGGCCTATCGCCGCAACAACGGGTTCACGCCGCTCGTCGTCGATCCCGAATTGCAGCGGCTGGCCGAGACCGAGGCCGCCGCCATGGCCGCCTCCGATCGGCCGAGCAAGAGCCAGACCGTGCGCGCCGCGGTGACGCGCCTCGGCTACGACGGCGCCGATGCCAATCTCTCGGCCGGCTACCACACCCTCGCGGAAGCCTTTTCGGGATGGCGCGACAGCCCTCCGCACCGGGCGGTCATGCTCGCGCCGGAAGCCAAGCGGATGGGCATCGCCACAGCCTACGCGCCGGGCTCCAAGTACAAGGTCTACTGGGCGCTGTTGGTCGCTAAATAACCGTCAGGGAAGCGGCCGTCAGGGAAGCGTCTTGCCGTTCGGCGTCGGGGGCGGCTCGGAGAGAAGCGTCACCGTCACCCGGCGGTTGGCCGCGAGATAGGGGTTGTCGGGAAACATCGGCTCCGTATCCGCCTTGCCCGTCACCGAGGCGAAGCGGTCGTCGGGCAGACCCGCATTGGCCAGAACGTCGCGCACGCTCAGCGCGCGGTTGGCCGAAAGCTCCCAGGGCGGAGCGGTGTCGCGGGTGCCGGGGCGGGCGGTCGCAGTGAAGCCGGAGATCGCGATGCGATTCGGCAGCTTCATCAGCGTCGGCGCCAGGCGCTCCAGCAGACGGCGGGTGCGATCGTTGGGACGGCTCGATCCTTCCGGGAACATCGAGCGCCCGTCCTGATCGACGATCGACACGTCGAGCCCCTTGCGGCTCGGCGCGATGATCACGTTCTTCGACAGCTCCGCCACTTCCGGCATGTCCTGCATCGCCTGCCGCAGGGTGGCGGCCGCCTGCCCGAATGCGTCGGGATAGCCGCGGTCGGGAATGCCGTCGTCGAGGCCGCTGTCGATCTGCGGCGGCGTCGTGCGATCGGTGGCGCGTTCGGGCGGCACGTCGCGCAGGTGCTTGAACTTGTCCGCCGTCGGAATTCCTTCGCTTTCCAGGATGCCGGCGAATTTCGACTCCTTGTTCACGCCGAAGGCGTCGCGCATCGAGCCGGCGACGACCTGGAGCTTCTTCTGGTCCTGGGTCGAGTAGGCGGCGATCATGACGAAGAAGCTCATCAGGAGCGCCATCAGGTCGGCGAAGGTCACGAACCAGCCGTGACCGCCATGGGCGCCGCCGCGCTTCTTCTTGGCCACCGCTCAAGCCCCCGTCACGCCGCTTCCGCAGCGAATTCTTCGCGGTGGTTCGCAGGCAGGTAGGCGATCAGCATCTCGCGCACCAGCGAGGGGCTCTTCTGGTCGCGGATCAGCAGGATGCCGTCGATGATGAGAGACCGCGACACATCCTCCTCCTCAAGCTTCACGTGCAGCTTGTCGGCAATCGGCAGGGCGACCATGTTGGCGATCAGCGCGCCATAGAGCGTCGCGAGCAGCGCGGTCGCCATGGCGGGCCCGAGCTTCGAGGGGTCGGACATGTTGGCGAACATCGTCACCATGCCGAGGATGGTGCCGATCATGCCCCAGGCCGGGGCGCAGTCACCGAAGGCGCGGTAAATCTTCGAGCCCTCGTCCAGATGCATCAGGAAGTTGTCGCGATCGCGTTCCATCGTGTCGCGGATGAAGTCGCGGTCGTAGCCGTCGGCGATGTAGCGCGCGCCCTGAGCCAGGAACGGATCGGAGATCTCCATGCTTTCGAGCGCGATCGGGCCGGACTTGCGCACGACGTCGGCGATCTTGGTGATCTCCTCGATCAGATCGTGCGGTTTCACCGAGCGCATGGTGAAGGCGTAGCGCAGGCCCATCGGCAGGCCGTGCAGCATGGTCGAGAAGGGAAAGCGGATCATCGTCGCGGCGATGGCGCCGCCGAAGATCACGATCACGGCGTGCTTGTCGAAATAGGCGGCGAAGTTGCCGCCATCGATCATGATCAGCGTGAACACCACGCCGACGCCGCCGAGCAGCCCGATACCGGTTGCGAGATCCATGACGCCGACGCCCGAAGCCCGGCCGATCCAGAAGGCCGTTCCCGAGGTGTAAAAAAACAGGCTGAAGGAACGGTAAAGGGACTTGGAGGAAGCGAGTGTTCGCCGTCATGTGCCGTTCAGGGGCGGGACGCCATAAGTGCCCGTGCCGATTGACCGAGTGGGCCTGCGCGGAGAACCGCAGTCCCTTGGTCGACCGGCGCCGGGGCATCCCGGTTCCAATGGCATGACCCCCACGGCGGCAGCCGGACGGGGCGGGGAGCGAAAGCACGATGTCGATGATTCGACTCTATGCGCGGGTGCTGGGCCTGCTCGGAGCGGAGAAGCGGCTGGCCGGCGGTCTGATCGTCGCCAATGTCGCGCTCGCGGTGGCGGCGTTCGCCGAACCGCTGATCATGGGCCGTATCATCGACGGCCTGACCCATCTGTCCAAGGACACACCCGCGACCACGCTGCTGCCGTGGATCGTGGCCTGGGTGGTGTTCGGCCTGTTCACCATCGGCGCGGGCGTCGCGATCGCCCTGCATTCCGACCGGCTCGCCCACCGCAACCGGCTCTCCACCATGGCGAATTTCTTCGAGCACGTGCTCGAACTGCCGATCGCCTTCCATTCGTCCAACCATTCGGGCCGCGTGCTGAAGGCGATGCTGGAAGGCACGAACGCCATGGCCTGGGTCTGGCTGAATTTCTTCCGCGAGCACTTTGCCGCGCTCCTCTCCGTCGGCGTACTGCTTCCGCTGACCCTGTTCGTGAACTGGCGGCTCGGCGCGATCCTCGTAGTGCTGGTCCTCGTCTTCACGGCGCTGGCGAGCTACGTCCTGCGCCGCACCGAGACGCTCCAGGGCGAGGTCGAGCAATTTCAGTCGGGGCTGGCCGCCCACGCCTCCGACGCGCTCGGCAACGTGGCGGTGATCCAGTCCTTCACCCGCGCCCGCGCCGAGAAGGAGGCGATGCGCAACATCATCCACGACTTGCTCCGAGTGCAGATCCCGGTCCTGTCGTGGTGGGCGCTGGCCAACGTCGCCACCCGCGCCTCCGGCACCCTGACCATGACGGCAATCTTCATCACCGGCATCGCCCTGCACCAGAAGGGTGCGGCCACCGTCGGCGAGATCGTCGCCTTCATGAGCCTTGCCACCATGCTGGTGACCAAGCTCGACCACGTCGTGAGTTTCGTGAACGGCGTGTTCATGCAGGCGCCGAAGATGCGCGAGTTCTTCGAGGTGGTCGACACCGTGCCGACCGTCCGCGACCGGCCGCAGGCCAAGCAGGTTGGCCGGTTCGAGGGCGAAGTGACCTTCGACGAGGTCACCTTCTCCTATGACGGCCGCCGAAACGCGCTCGACGGCGTATCCTTCGCGGCCCGGCCCGGCGAGACCGTGGCGCTGGTCGGCACCACCGGCTCGGGCAAGTCCACGACGCTGGGTCTGCTTCACCGCACCTTCGATCCGGATGCCGGCGCCATCCGCATCGACGGGATCGACATCCGCGACATCGGCCTTTCCAGCTTGCGCCACAACATCGGCGTCGTGTTCCAGGAGCCGATGCTGTTCAACCGCTCGATCCGCGAGAACCTTCAGGTCGGCCGCCCCGATGCGACCGATGCCGAGATGCTCGACGCGCTGGAGCGCGCCCAGGCCAGCGAGTTCATGGCCCGCCAGCCCGACGGGCTCGACACGATCATCGGCGAGCGTGGCCGCTCGCTCTCCGGCGGCGAGCGGCAGCGCCTCTCGATTGCGCGGGCGCTCTTGAAGAACCCGCCGATGCTGATCCTCGACGAGGCCACCAGCGCGCTGGACGCCGCGACCGAGCGCAAGCTGCAGCAGGCACTGGAGACGGTGATGGAAGGGCGCACCACCTTCGTGATCGCCCACCGCCTCGCCACGATCCGCAACGCCGACCGCATCCTCGTGTTCGAGAACGGCAAGATCGTCGAGGCCGGCAATTTCGACGACCTGGTCGCCCTCAACCAGCGCTTCGCGGCACTCGCCCGGGCTCAGTTCATGGCGGCCGAGGCCGAGGACGACATGCCGCTCGCGGCTTGAGACGGTGTCGGGCTGATCGGCTCGGTTTCGCCATCCGCGGTCATCGCGAGGCGGAGCCGACGCGATCCAGGTCGCGCCTCTCCGGAATGGTCGCGGTGCTGGATTGCTTCACTAACGCTCGCGATGGCGGAGCGGAGTAAGCTCGAAGCGATCGACCGGAAACGGGACGAAGTGAGCCTTGAACCAATCCGGCTGCGCATGCGGAGCCGGATTCCAACAGCTCCGCCCTTCGGCGAATCGATCCTGCCTTCACCTGACCGAAGCCGAATGCGCCCTCTCGCTTGCAGAGCGGGTTACGGCCTTCCCTGAGCCCGCGCTGCGACATCAGGCGTGTTCTCGAAGGCCGGCACCTGGGCAGTGTCGAAGGCCGTTTCGTCGAGCGTCAGAACCGGGAGGGCTCCGAGATCGACCGTCGGCGCGAGTTCTCGCTTCGGCGCCGACATGGCCGGCGCAGCCATGGCAGAAACGGCCGGCTGAGGCTCGGCCGGCAGACCGGCGACGGGAGAGCTCAGCGGCGCCTCAATGGCAGGCGGTGCTTCGGCGGGGGGGGCCGTCTGCGGCGCTGGCGCAGCACCGACGATGCGGACGGGCTGGGCAGCCTCCTCAACGGGCTCGGCTACGCCTACGGTTTGCTCCCCAGCCGGGACGCCCGTGCGGAGTTGCGCCGCGAGCGCCCAGGTCGTGACGAGCGAGAGGCCGAGCAGTCCGACACACGCGGCCCAGGCCGGTCGGCGGCGATGTCCGCCAACGGGTTTCAGCGGGCCAAGGTGAATGCGGTTGCGCCGCAGAGCGAAGCGCGACTGACGGACCCGCGGCCAAGCATCCAGCGCGGCGGCGCCTTCGGCTACTCCCATCGGGGTACTCCAGTTTCGACAAGGGTAGGCCGTTCATAGACGGGCAAGACCCGCGTCGAAAGTGAGGCGGATGCGCCCTCCTGGACAGGCGCCGCGCGTTCAAGCGCTCGAGCATCGTGCCGGATCCTGGACCCGGCACGACGCTCCATCCTCTTGCATTCACTGTCTTTCCCGAAGGACGGCGGGCATCTTTCGGGGCGATGCTCTCGCATGGAGCGACCGCAAGTCAGGCCTCGGCGGCTTCGCGATCGATGTACCACGTCACCCGCCCCGCACTCTCGACGTGGCGCGCCGGCAGATCCTCGCCCCCCGCGAGCCGTCGCAGCGCTTCGCGCTTGCCCGCGCCGTTGACGAGAAAGAGCACGGAGCGCGACGAGGCCAGGGCCGGAAAGGTCAGGGTGATGCGCGGCACGTACGGCTCCATCCCCGCCTCCGGCACCGGCGCCACCCAGGCCGTGCGCTCGACCAAGGCGGGCTTGCCCGGAAACAGCGAGGCGGTGTGCCCGTCGCTGCCCAGCCCGAGCAGGACGAGATCGAACAGCGGCCGATCCGGATCGAGCCGGTCGCTGCCGTAGAATTCCTGTAGCGTCCGCTCGTAGGCGCAGGCGCCCGCCTCCGCGCCCTTGTCGGAGGGGATGAAGTGCAGGTGCGTCGCTGGCACCGGCGCCGCGTGGCCGAAAGCCTCACGCACCATGCGCACGTTGCTCAAGGAATCGTCCCACGGCACGACCCGGTCGTCGCCGAAGAACCAGTGGATGCGCGCCCACGGCACGCGCTCGACGAAGCCGGGAGAGGCCAGCAGCGCATAGAGCCGCTTCGGAGTCGAGCCGCCGGACAGGCAGATCGCGACGCGATCCTCCTCGGCGCGCTCGGTCATCGCCAGCAGATGCTCGGCAGCGGCGCGGGCCGTCGCCTCCGCATCCGCCGTCAACTCGGTGTTCGGGGGAAGCGGAATCATGGCGCGGGCCCACGGCGCGGCGGCTCCTTGTGGCCGCCGAAGCCCTGGCGCATCGCCGAGAGCAGCTTGTCGGCGTAGCTCTCGTCCTCGCGGGAGCGGAAGCGGCGGTATAGGGCGCTGGAGAGGACGGTGGCCGGCACGGCCTCCTCGATCGCCGCATTGATGGTCCAGCGACCCTCGCCGGAATCCTCGACGTAGCCCGAAAATCCTTCCAGGCGCTCGTCACCGGCCAGAGCGGCGGCGGTGAGATCGAGGAGCCAGGACGACACCACG
Source organism: Pseudomonadota bacterium (assembly GCA_023422485.1). Taxonomy (GTDB): domain Bacteria; phylum Pseudomonadota; class Alphaproteobacteria; order Rhizobiales; family Beijerinckiaceae; genus Methylobacterium. The sequence continues at coordinate 17,600 of JAGTAM010000169.1, forward strand.
CTGCCGCGCCGCCAGACCTCGGCGATGTCGCCGAGATTGAGATCGAAGCGCCGCTCCTCCGGGATATCGGGGGCATTGGCGTGACGCAGGATGTCGAAGCCCTCGGCATAGGCCTGCATCAGGCCGTACTCGATGCCGTTGTGGATCATCTTCACGAAGTGGCCGGCGCCGCTCGGCCCGGCATGGATGTATCCCTGCTCGGCCCGCGGATCGCGATCCTCGCGGCCGGGCGTGCGCGGGATCTCGCCGAGGCCCGGCGCCAGCGTGCGGAAGATCGGGTCGAGGCGGTCGACGGCCGCCGTGTGGCCGCCGATCATCATGCAGTAGCCGCGCTCCAGCCCCCAAACGCCGCCGGAGGTGCCGACATCGACGTAGTGGATGCCCTTGGCGTCGAGATCTCGGGCCCGGCGCACGTCGTCCTGATAGAACGAGTTGCCGCCGTCGATGATGCAGTCGTCCGCGCTCAGAAGGCCGCCGAGCGCGCGGACCGTCTCCTCGGTGATCTGGCCGGCGGGCAGCATCACCCAGGCGGTGCGGGGGGCTTCCAGCTTCGCGGCGAGATCCGCGAGGCTCGAGGCCGGCGTCGCGCCCTCGG
>JAGTAM010000201.1 GCA_023422485.1 Pseudomonadota bacterium
CGCGATCTGGGTGATGCCGCCGACGATGGTGCGGCGCCCGGCATCCGCATCGATGCCGCGCACGAGATCCATATCGATCTTGATCAGGTCCGGGCGGAAATTGGCGAGCAGGCCGAGGCCGGCATAGCCCGCGCCGAAATCGTCGAGCGCCGTGAGGAAGCCCTGCCGCCGGTACTCCGTGACGATGCGCTGGACATGGGCGATGTCGGTGAAGCGCTCGTTCTCGGTGAATTCGAAGTTGAGGCGCCCGTTGTCGAAGCCGACGCGGCGGGCGGCCTCCAGCGAGGCGCGGATGCAGGCCGCCGGCTCGTAGACGGCGTTCGGCATGAAGTTGATCGACAGCTTGGTGTCACCGCCCTGCGGGAACAGGCGGCCGGCGAGTTCGATCGCCTTGACTCGCGCCGCCTGATCGAACCGGTAGAGCGTCTCGTTGGTGACCCGCGACAGGATCGAGCCGGCGGACTCGCCGTTCGGTCCGCGCACCAGCGCCTCGTAGCCCCAGACCCGCGCGTTGGCGACATCGACGATGGGCTGGAACGCCATGGTGAAGGCGAAGTCGAGCGCCGCTCCGTCGCGGCAGGCTCGGCAAGCGGTTCGCGGTCGGGCGTCCGTCTTCATGGTGGGTCCGGAAGCGGTCGAGGAGGGACGGGGCCGGTCGCGCACCCGTTGCATCCGCCATGACGAGCCCTCCCCCTTAAGATTCCGATACGGCCAGGTTCTTTTCCTTCGAGGTTCCGCGATGACCGCCACCGAGAATTTCCGCTTCGAGACCGATGCCGACGGCATCGCGCTCGCGACCTGGGACATGCCCGGCCGCTCGATGAACGTCATCACCATGGAGGTGATGGCGGAGCTGGAACGGATCGTTGACGCGGTCGTCGCCGACGAGGCGATCAAGGGCTGCGTCATCGTCTCGGGGAAGAACAACTTCTCCGGTGGCGCCGACCTCACCATGCTCCAGGGCCTCGGGGTCGAGTACGAGCGACTGAAGGCGAGTGAGGGCGAGGCGGTGGCCATGCGCCACTTCTTCGAGGAGTCGCGCCGCCTCAGCCTCGTATTCCGCAAGCTCGAGACCTGCGGCAAGCCGTTCGCCGCGGCGGTGCACGGCCTCTGCCTCGGCGGCGCGTTCGAACTGGCGCTGGCCTGTCACCACCGGGTGCTCGCCGACGACGACAAGACCCGCGTCGGCCTGCCCGAGATCAAGGTCGGCCTGTTCCCCGGCGGCGGCGGCACCCAGCGCGTGTCCCGTCTGATGCAGACCGGCGACGCGCTGCAGATGCTGTTCAAGGGCGAGCAGATCCGTCCGCTCATGGCCAAGAACATGGGGCTGGCGCATGCCGTCGCCCCGGCGGCGGAGATCGTCGAGCGGGCCAAAGCCTGGATCCGCGAGGGCGGCTCGGCGGTGGCACCCTGGGACGTGCCGAAGTTCAAGGCGCCGTCCGGAAAGGTCTACTCGCCGGCCGGCATGATGATCTGGCCACCGGCCAACGCGATCTACCGCCGAGAGACGCACGACAATTATCCCGCGGCAAAGGCGATCCTGGCCTCGGTCTACGAGGGCCTGCAACTGCCGATGGATCTCGGCCTCAAAGTCGAGAGCCGCTACTTCGCCCACATCCTGCGCACCAAGGAGGCGCAGGCGATGATCCGCACGCTGTTCATCTCGATGGGCGAGATCAACAAGGGCGCCCGCCGCCCGAAGGATGTCGAGCCGACAAAGGTGAGTAAGGTCGGCGTGATCGGTGCCGGTTTCATGGGGGCGGGCATCGCCTACGTCACGGCGCTGGCCGGGATGGAGGTCGTGCTGATCGATCGCGACCAGGAGGCCGCCGATGCCGGCAAGGCGCATTGCCACAAGCTCATCACCGGCCAGATCAACCGCGGCAAGGCCAAGACCGCCGACCGCGACGCGCTCCTCGCCCGCATCACCGCGACACCGGACTATGCCGCGCTCTCGGGCTGCGATCTCGTGATCGAGGCGGTGTTCGAGGACCCGAAGGTCAAGGCCGAGGTGATCGCGCGGGTCGAGGCGGCGCTGCCGGAGCACGCGATCTTCGCGTCCAACACCTCGACCCTGCCGATCTCCGGCCTCGCCCAGACCTCGAAGCGGCCCGAGCGTTTCGTGGGCATCCACTTCTTCTCCCCCGTGGAGAAGATGCTGCTCGTGGAGATCATCCGCGGCAACCAGACCGGCGACCGCGCGGTCGCGACCGCCCTCGACTACGTCCGCGCGATCAAGAAGACCGGCATCGTCGTCAACGATTCCCGCGGCTTCTTCGCCAACCGCTGCGTGCTCGCCTACATCAAGGAGGGCCACAAGATGCTCGCCGAGGGGGTGCCCCCGGCGATGATCGAGAACGTGGCCCGGATGGCCGGCATGCCGGTCGGCCCGCTCTCGCTCAACGACGAGGTCGCGCTCGATCTCGGCCTCAAGATCATGCGGGCGACCGAGGCTCAGCTCGGCGAGGGCGCCGTCGATCCGGATCAGAAGCGGCTCCTCGTCGCGATGGTGGAGACCCACGGCCGGCTCGGGCGCAAGAACAAGCGCGGCTTCTACGACTACCCGGAAGGCGGCCAGAAGAAGCTCTGGCCGGGCCTTTCCGCGATCCAGCCGAACCGGCTCGATCCGGACAGCCTCGACGTGGAGGAGCTGAAGCACCGCTTCCTCGTGGTGCAGGCGCTGGAGGCCGCCCGCACGATGCAGGAGGGCGTGGTGACCGATCCGCGCGAGGTGGATGTCGGCTCGATCCTCGGCTTCGGCTTCGCCCCCTTCACCGGCGGCGCACTCTCCTACATCGACTTCATGGGCGCGGGGGCGTTCGTGGAACTGGCCCGTGTCCTGGAAGCCCGGCACGGCGCCCGCTTCACCCCGCCGGACAACCTGCTGGCGATGGCCGAGTCCGGGGGGCGCTTCTACGATGCGCTGAAGCAGGCGGCGTAACGACCTGGGCGCCCTCCCGTACAGGGAGGGCTGCCATGCGGAACCGAACAGCGCCGCTCTCGTTCATCGCCCGACCGCAGTGAGTGAATCGGAGTTCCCTTTGTCGACCCTCATCAAGATCCTGATCGCGTTCTTCCTGCCGCCGATCTCGGTGCTGATGACGAACGGGATCGGGATCCAGTTCCTGTTCAACATCCTGCTCTGCCTGCTCTTCTACCTGCCGGGCTCGATCCACGCGCTCTACCTGCTGCTGCGCGACCGTTGATCGTGCTCGACTGAGCATCCGGCCCGGATTCCGGGAGCGCGCATCGGACGCTTCCTCCTGCTCGCTTCGGCCCTGACCCGTCCTTAAGAGGCAGAGCCGACGTGATCCGGGGCGTGCCCGGTCCGAAGAGTCGCGTCTTGAAAGCGTTGCGCTGACGCCGGCCACGGTGGGGTGAGATAAATTCCCTAACAGCCAACCGGAAGGGTATGAACCGGTCCGCTCCGGCGGCCCGGACGTTCGCAAGCCGGCCGATCCAACGTTCCCGGAAGGCCGAAACCGATGCTCAGAGTTCTGCTTCCCTCACTCCTCGCCCTCGGCGCGGGGATCAGCATCGTGATCCAGCAAGGGCTCAATACGCGCCTGCGCACGGATCTCGGATCGGCGGCCTGGGCCGGTTTCGCGAGCTACACCGTCGGCCTCGCCTGCATGGCGCTGCTCATCCTGGCCCTGCGCGATCCCCTGCCCTCGGTGGGCGTGGCCGCGCGGGTGCCGTGGTGGGGCTGGAGCGGCGGTCTGTTCGGCGCGCTCTTCATCGGGCTTGCCATCGTCCTCGTGCCGCAACTCGGCGCGGCAGCCTTCATCGCGCTGCTCGTGACCGGACAGATGCTCGCCTCGGTCGCCTTCGATCATTTCGGCTGGATGGGCCTGGCCCAGCGCCCCCTCGACGGCCCGCGCCTGATCGGCGTCGCCCTGCTGGTCGCCGGCGTGATCCTGATCCGCCGCTGAAACCGCCTCACGCGCCGACGGCGTGCAGCGCGATCTCCCGGCGATGGCCGCGGTCCCGGTGCTCGATCAGGTAGATCCCCTGCCACGTGCCCAGCGCCAGCCTTCCGTCGCGCACGGGGACGGTGAGGCTCGAATCGGTCAGCATCGTGCGGATATGGGCCGGCATGTCGTCCGGACCTTCGATGCCGTGGACGTACTGCCCATGGCGCGGCGCGAACCCATCGAGGGCGGTCATCAGGTCGACGCGCACATCGGGGTCGGCGTTCTCCTGGATCGTCAGCGAGGCCGAGGTGTGCCGGCAGAACACGCTGACGAGGCCGGAGCGGATGCCGCTCTCCGCCACGAAGGCGGCGACCGCTTCGGTAAGGTCCGAAAAACCCTGGCCGGGCGTCGCGACCGTGATCCGCCCGCTCGCCTGCCGGGTCACCGCGCCCGTCGAAAGCCCTTCGAGCGGTCCGATCTTGCCGGCGCTCCTGCCCGCCTGCCTCATTCCGATGCCTCCATCGCCGCGCCCGGCGCGACCTCGCGCTCGCCGCGGGCCAGGATCCGCTCCAGCACCTCGACCCGGTCGGCCTCCGCCGGGGGCTTGTCCCAGCGGATGCGGCTGACGCGGGGGAAGCGCATCGCCACGCCCGACTTGTGTCGGGTCGAGCGCTGCACGCCCTCGAAGGCGATCTCCAGCACCAGGCCGGCCTCGCGGCCATAGGCGACCTCGCGCACCGGGCCGAAGCGCTTGGTGGTGAGGTTGCGGACGTAGCGGTCGAGCTTCTGCGATTCCGCGTCGGTGAAGCCGTGATAGGCCTTGCCGACGGGCACCAGCTCCTCGCCCTCCGCCCCCTCGCGCCAGCAGCCGAAGGTGTAATCCGAGTAGAAGGACGAGCGCTTCCCGTGGCCGCGCTGGGCGTACATCATCACCGCATCGACCACGTAGGGCCCGCGCTTCCACTTCCACCACGGGCCCTTGGGGCGGCCCGGCAGGTAGGCGCTGTTCAGGCGCTTGAGCATCACGCCCTCGATGGCGTCGGCATCGGGGCCCGCGCCCGCGGAGGCCGGGTCGGCGCGGGCGCTAGCGACCTCGTCCCAGGTCGTGAAGGGCACGAGCGGCGAGAGGTCGATGCGGGCATGGTCGAGCCGCCGCACCAGGGCCTCCAGCCGGGGCCGCCGCTCGGCGAAGGGAAGACCGCGCAGATCCTCACCCTCGGCCGCGAGCACGTCGTAGGCGCGGACATGGGCCGGGAATTCGTCCAGGAGCTTGCCCGTCACCGCCTTCCGGTTGAGCCGCTGCTGCAGCACGTTGAAGCTCTGGACCCGGCCCTCGCGCAGGATCAGCAGCTCGCCGTCGAGCGCGCCCTCGAAGGTGATCGCCTCGGCGAGATCGGGGAAGGCGTCGGAGATGTCCTCGCCGGTGCGCGAGTAGATCTTCTGGACCTGCCGGCCCTGGCCATCGCGCCCGCCCGCGAGCTGCACCCGGATGCCGTCCCATTTCCACTCGGCGGAGAAGGCCTCCGGTTCGAGCTTGTCGAGATCCTCGAATTCCTCGACCGGGTGCGAAAGCATCGGCGGGCGAAACGGGGCCGGGTTGCGGCTCTCGGGGCGCTCACCCCTTCCCTCCACCCAGGCGAACAGCTCTGTGTAAGGCGGCCTCAATCCGTGCCAGACCTCCTCCACCGCATCGGCCTCGTGGCCGCCGAGCGCCCCGACCGCGGTCTTGGCGAGCCGGGCCGAGACGCCGACGCGCAGGTTGCCGGTGACGAGCTTCAGAAGCGCCCAACGCCCGGTCTCGTCGAGGGCGTCGAGCCAGCCCGCCAGATGCTGTGGCAGGGCGCGCTTCGGGGTGGTGGCGAGGGTTTCCACGACCTCCGCCAAAGTGGGGACGGAGGGCGGCGGATTGTTGTGGCCGAGACCCGGTGCATCCCCTCTCCCCGCGCGTGGGGAGAGGGCTTCGGCGACCTCGTCGTTGCCGAAGCGAGCCGGCAGGCGATGGTGAGGGGGCATCTCCGAAATGGGCTCACCCTGAACCGCCCCCTCACCCCCACTACCACTCCTCGCGCCGACGACGAGGTCGTCGCGAGCCTCTCGCCGCGCGCGGGGAGAGGGGCTTTCATCCGGTCCCGGCCAGATCAGCGCCGTCGTCTCGGCGAGGTCGCCCACGTAGTTGTGCGAGAGCGAAAACAGCACCGGGTCGACCCGCTCCTCCACGAGCGCGCGGCTCAGCGCCGGCGTGGCCTCGCGGAACGTCAGGCCGCCGGTCATGGCGGCCAGCGCCCAGCCGCGCTCCGGATCGGGCGTGCCGGCGAAGAAGTCCTGGAGCAGGCGCAGCTTGGCGTTGCGGCGCGGCTCGTAGGCGAGACGGTCGAGGAGGTGGGCGAAGTCGTTCACGCCGAGGCCTCCTCCAACTTCGGGTCATGGTTCGGTTCGTGCCCGGGATCCGGCTCGGCCTCGCCGTCGTCACCGTAGCCCAGCATATGTAGCGGCTTGGCGCGGATGCCGCGCGTGCCGCACCAATGCACCAGCGCGTCCTCCTGGCCGTGCGTCGCCCAGACCTCCTCGGCCCCCGTGTCGAGGATCGTCCGGCACAGATCCGGCCAGTCGGAATGGTCGGAGATGACGAGGGGCAGCTCGACCCCCTTCTGCCGGGCGCGGGCGCGGACCCGCATCCAGCCCGAGGCGAATGCGGTGACGGGATCGGGGAACTTTCGCGACCACAGGTCCTGGATCGAGGACGGGGGACAGAGCACGATGGCGCCGTGCAGATCCTTGCGCTCGGCCGCCACCACCTTCGGCGTCTCGCCGAGCGCGATGCCCTCGCGCTTGTACAAGTCGGTCAGCTTCTCCATCGCCCCGTGCAGGTGGATCGGCCGGTCCCAGCCCTCCTCGCGCAGCAGCGCCATCACCCGCTGCGCCTTGCCGAGCGCGTAGGCGCCGACGATGTGGGCGCGCTCGGGAAACAGCGTCACCGATTCGATCAGCTTGCGCACCTCGCCGCGGGTGTCGGGATGGCGGAAGACCGGCAGGCCGAAGGTCGCCTCGGTGATGAACACGTCGCAGGGCACCACCTCGAACGGCAGGCAGGTCGGGTCGGGCGCGCGCTTGTAATCGCCCGAGACGACGATGCGCTGGCGTGGCCCCTTGCTAGCCCCCTTGCCTTCGCGCTCGATCGCGATCTGGGCCGAGCCGAGCACGTGCCCGGCGGGGGCGAAGAACACGGTGACGTCGCCGATGCGCATCCGCTCACCGAGCCGCGCCTCCTGGCGAGTGGCACAGAAATCCTCGCCGTAGCGCACGGCCATGATCCGCAGCGTCTCGGGAGTGGCCAGCACCGTGCCGTGCCCGGCGCGGGCGTGGTCGGCATGGCCGTGGGTGATCAGCGCCCGCTCCACCGGCCGCGTCGGATCGACGTGGAAGCGCCCGAGCGGACAATAGAGGCCCTCGCGGGTCAGGGTGAGGAGATCGGAGGCGCGCTGCGACATCGGCCGGGATATAGGGCGGATCATCCCGCAACACCGACAACCCGCCCCCTGCCGCGATGTCACGCCAGCGCTCCTCCGGTGATCTCCTCGCCGACCGCCGCTACGCCTATGCCGAGGCCTGCCTCGCCGAGGGCGACCCCGGAGCGGCGGCGGAGATGGCAAGCCAAGCGCTCGACCTCGCGCCCGGCTACGCCCCCGCCTGGTTCCTGCTTGGCCGCGCTCGCGAAGCCCTTTTCGCGGGAAGCCGCGACGAGGCCGACCGGCGGGAAGCCCTCGCGGCCTTCGAGCGGGCGCTCGACCTCGATCCGTCGGACGCGCTCGGCAGCCGTCTGCATCGGGCGGTGCTGGGCGGGGGCGACACCCTCGCGGCGATGTCGCCGGCTTACGTCCGAGCCCTGTTCGACGGCTACGCGCCGCGCTTCGAGCGGCACCTCGTGGACGAACTCGGCTATTGCGGGCCGGCGCTGATCGTCTCCGCACTCGATGCGCTGCCATTGGCTATCCCATCTTGTGCGCCGCAACACTTTTCGAATGTGCTCGATCTCGGCTGCGGTACCGGCCTGATGGGACGTGCGCTGGAGGGCCGGGCCGGGCATCTGGCCGGATGCGACATCTCTCCGGCGATGCTGGCGCAGGCCGGCCGCACCGGCCTCTATGAGCGCCTCGTCGAAGCCGATCTCGTCACCTTCCTCGCCAGCGAACCGGCGGCCTCGGCCGACCTGATCATCGCGGCGGACGTGTTCATCTACCTGGGAAACCTGGCCTCCGCGCTCTCGGGAATGGCCCGCGCACTGCGGCCGGGGGGGCTGGCCGTCTTCACCGTCCAGTCGCCGCAGGAGGAGGAAACCGGCGTGGTTCTCGGTGCCGACGGCCGCTACGCCCATGCCGATGCCTACCTCAGAGCCGAGGTGCAGCGGGTAGAACTCGTTGTCACCGAGATGCGCTCGGTGGCTATCCGGCGCCAGAAGAGAATAGACGTGCCCGGACGGCTTTTAATCCTGCACAAACACTTGATCGGAGCACATGAAATGGATGCAACCGAATAGCCGTAATACCGTTGTGCTGCGGAGCAAAATCAGGGGAACCGATGGCCGACGAGTCGAACAAAGCCTTTCCAGCAAGCCCAATGACGCGAGTGCCGTTCGCGCTGATGCTGGCGGGAACCGCCGGCGCGGCCGACTCGATCGGCTTTCTCGAATTCTCTCAGCTCTTCATGTCGTTCATGAGCGGCAACACCACGCGGTTCGGCGTGGCCGTGGCCGGCTTCGACTGGGACGGGACCACGCGCTTTGCCAGCGTGATCGCGCTGTTCTGCTTCGGCGCCTTCCTCGGTACGCTGATCGCGGCCTGGGCCGGCCGCTTCCGGCTCTCGGTCTTGCTCATCATCCAGGCGATTCTGTTCGCCATCGGTCTGCTGGTCCCCTTTGGAACCACGGCCTTCCCGCTCCACGCCTACCCGATCGTGCTGGCGCTCGGCATTCAGAACGCGACGCTGCAGGATGAGGCAGGCCGCAGCCTCGCCATCACCTATGTCACGGGAACGGTGGTGCGCTTCGGGGCGGGCGTCGCCAACCTGATCCTGCACAAGCCGGCCCCGTCCTTCTGGCTGCAGGCACCGCTCTGGGGTGCGCTCAGCACCGGCGCCGTGGTCGGCGGCTTCCTTCACGGATGGTTCGGCGAGCGGGCCTTCCTGTTCCCGGCCGGCTTTGCCGCCCTGCTCGCGGTGATCGCGCTGGTGCTGACGATCTGGCTCAAGGACACGCCCTACGTCTCCGGCGTCGCCGCCCCGCAGCCCGACGCGCATCCGG
>JAGTAM010000234.1 GCA_023422485.1 Pseudomonadota bacterium
CCATCGTCATGCGCGAGCATGTGGGGCAGCCGGGCGCGACGCTCGCCCGCTTCGGTGGCGAGGAATTCGGCATCGTCCTGCCGGAGACGGACCTGGCCGAGGCCCGCGCCGTTGCGGAACGGGTGCGCACCAGCGTCACCGGCCGCGAACTGGTGAAGCGCTCGACCGGCGAATCGCTCGGCAAAGTCACGGTCTCGCTCGGCGTCGCCGCCCGGCGCGAGGACGACAACGCCGTCTCGCTGCTGGAGCGAGCGGATGCCTGCCTGTTCGCCGCCAAGCGCGCCGGCCGCAACCGCACCCTCGACGAGACCGAGGCCGGGACCCTACGCGACGTGGCGTGAGGGCGGGGCGCCCGCCCTCGCCGATCAGGCCGGGACGCCCGCGCCGAGCCGGTCCGGGGTCGCGGGCGTGATCGCCACCGACTCGCCGCAGCCGCAGGCCGAGGTCTGGTTCGGGTTGTTGAACACGAACTGCGACGACAGCTTGGTCGTCTGGAAGTCCATCTCGGTGCCGAGCAGGAACAGCACCGCCTTGGGGTCGATGAACACGGTCACGCCCCGGTCCTCGATCACGTCCTCGCCGGGTTTGCGCGCCTCGGCATATTCCATCGTGTAGGACATGCCGGCGCAGCCGCCGTTCTTCACGCCGACGCGAAGCCCCGCGATGGGGCGCTCGGCATCGGCCATGATCGCCTTGATCCGGTCCGCGGCGCGGTCGGTCAGCGAGATCACCTTGAAACCTGACATCGTCGTCTCTCTCCTGCGGCCGGGTTCAAGGCCCGGGCGGGTGAGTTTTCGGGTCTTTCAAGAGATAAGCACTCCGCCGCCGTCGGTCCACCGGGACCCTCCGCGCACGGATCGATTGCAGCCGTGCTATGCTGAATCGGTGACGGAGGGCGCGATGGCCGATCCTGCGCGGCGGCAGATGGCGCCGGATGCGTTCTTTGCTTGGCAAGCGGCCCAGGACGGGTTCTACGAACTCGTCGACGGCGTGCCGGTGCCGCACGTGAAGATGAGACTGGCACCAGCGCTCAGCACGACCGCGCCGTCGTCAACATCGTCGCGACGCTTTACGCTCAGTTGCGCGGAAGCGGCTGCCGCCCGATCACCGACGATTTTGGGCTGCGCACGAGCATCGCCACGATCCGTCGCCCCGACGTGACGGTGGAGTGCAGCGAACTCGTTCGAGATACCGACGAGAACCGCTCGCCGCGTCTCGTTGTGGAGGTGCTGTCACCCTCCCCCACCAACATCGACCGCTTCCACAAACTCGACGAGGACCGGCGCCATCCGAGCCTCGCCTATATCCTCCTCGTCGAGACACGCGCTTCCCCAGCGCCGTGCTCTACCGGCGCAAGGGTGACACTTGGGCCGAGGAGAATTTCGAGGGGCTCGACGCCGTGATCACGCTGCCCGCCATCGGCGCGCAACTCGCGCTGGCGGACATCTATGAGGATGCCAGCTTCGAGCCGGTCCGCCCGATTCCGACGCGCTGACGCGCGCTACCACATGTCGAGGGCGACGCGGGCCTCGTCGGACATCCGGCTCTGGTCCCACGGCGGATCGAACACCATCGTGACGGAGCAGGATTGCACGCCCGGCACCGCCGAGACCGCGTTCTCGACCCAGCCCGGCATCTCGCCGGCCACGGGGCAGCCCGGCGCGGTCAGCGTCATGTCGATCAGCACGCGTCGGTCGTCCTCGATCTGCACCCGGTAGATCAGACCGAGTTCGTAGATGTCGGCGGGGATCTCGGGGTCGTAGACGGATTTCAGCGCCGCGACGATGTCGTCGGTCAGGCGGTCGATCTCTTCCGCGGGGATCGCGGAGGCCGCCGCGAGGGCCGGGGTGTTGGTCCCCCCGGTGATGGTGGCGTCTGCACTCATCGGATCACTCCTTCCGGCCCCCATGAGAGGCCGAAACTCTCAGAAAAATCAGGCGAACAGCATCTCGGCCTTGGCCAGGGCCTCGGCGAGGGCGTCGATTTCTTGCGTCGTATTATACAGGCCGAACGAGGCGCGACAGGTCGAGGTCACACCGAAACGCGTGAGCAGCGGCATGGCGCAGTGGGTGCCGGCCCGCACCGCCACGCCCTGGCGGTCGATCACCGTGGCGATGTCGTGGGCATGCGCGCCCTTCACCTCGAAGGCGATGACGCCGCCTTTGTCGCGGGAATTGCCGATCTGGCGGATCGAATTCATCGCGCCGAGGCGCTCCTGGGCGTAGGCCGTCAGCCGCGCCTCGTGCGCGGCGATGTTCTCGCGGCCCAGCTTCATCATGAATTCCAGCGCCGCGCCGAGCCCGACCGCCTCGATGATCGCCGGCGTGCCCGCCTCGAACCGGTGCGGCGGGTCGTTGTAGGTGATCGCGTCCTGGCTCACCGTGCGGATCATCTCGCCGCCGCCCTGGTAGGGGGGCAGCCGGTCGAGCCATTCCTTCTTGCCGTAGAGCACGCCGATGCCGGTCGGCCCGTAGACCTTGTGGCCGGTGAAGACGAAGAAGTCGCAATCGAGCGCGCGCACGTCGACGGGGCGATGCACCGCGCTCTGTGCGCCGTCGAGCAGCACCGGCACGCCGTGGGCGTGGGCGATGCGCACGATCTCCTCGGCCGGCGTCACCGTGCCGAGCACGTTCGACATGTGGGTGATCGCCACCATCTTGGTGCGCGGGCTGAAGAGCCTTTCGTACTCCTCGATCAGGAAGTTGCCGTCGTCGTCGACCGGCGCCCACTTGATGACGGCCCCGCGCCGCTCGCGCAGAAAGTGCCAGGGCACGATGTTGGAGTGGTGCTCCATGATCGAGAGGATGATCTCGTCCCCCTCCCCGATCAGCCCGGCCCATCCCATGGAGGAGGCCACGAGGTTGTAGGCCGCGGTCGCGTTGCGGGTGAAGATGATCTCGTCGGTGGAGGCCGCGTTGAGGAACTGGCGCGTGGTCTCGCGGGCGCCCTCGAACCCCTCGGTCGCGGCGTTGGCCATGTAGTGCAGGCCCCGGTGCACGTTGGCGTAGCCGGTCTCCATGCAGGAGACCATGGCGTCGATCACCGCCTTCGGCTTCTGCGTGGAGGCGGCGTTGTCGAGATAGACCAGCGGCTTGCTGTAGACCTTCTCCGAGAGGATCGGGAATTCTTTCCGAATGGCCGCGACGTCGTAGGGGGTGGCGGGGACGGGTGCGTTCATGAAAGGGCGCTCGCGCGTCGTAACCCTCCCCCCTCTGCGGGGGAGGGTGCCTCGCGGAGCGAGGCGGGAGAGGGGAAACCCCGGTCCTCGATGGCCGCGCCGATCGCGTCCATCACCGCACCGAGATTGCTGAGAACCAGATCCGTCGAGATGCGCAGAACGCGGAAGTCCTGCGCGGTCAGCCAAGTATCGCGCGCCTCGTCGCGCCGTCGGCGGTCGTCCGTCTCATGCACCGGACCGTCGATCTCCGCGATCAGCTTGGCTGATGCACAAAAGAAGTCGGCGATGAACGGTGCGATCGGCACCTGACGCTTGAACTTGGCGCCGCGGAACCGGCCGCCGCGCACCTGCTCGCAGAACAGGGCCTCGGCACGGGGCATGTCGCGGCGCTGCGCGCGGGCGAAGCGGCGCAGGCGGTGGGAGACCTCGTTGAGCTTGGGGCGCTTGTCCATGACCCGCCTCCGCTTCCGAAAACCCCTCTCCCGCCTCGCATCCGCGAGGCACCCTCCCCCGCAGAGGGGGGAGGGTTATTGCCGTGCGCTCATCCCCGCGCCGCCAGCCACGCCTCGATCCCGCCGATCAGCGCCTCGCGCGCGCCCTCGTGCGTGACCGTCTCCACCGCCTCGCCGATGAACGCCTGGACCAGCAGGCTCTCGGCGAGGCTACGCGGCAGGCCGCGGGCCATGAGGTAGAACAGCAGATCCTCGTCCGGCGCGCCGCAGGTGGCACCGTGGCCGCAGGCGACGTCGTCGGCGAAGATCTCCAGCTCCGGCTTGTTCATCATTTGACCGTCGTCGGTCAGGAGCAGGCAGTCGGACTTCATCTTGCCGTCGGTCTGCTGCGCGACCTGGCGGACGATGATCTTGCCCTGGAACACCCCGGTGGAATCCCCGTCGATCACCGTCTTGAACATCTCGCGGCCCACGCCTCCGGTCGCCGCGTGGTCGGCGAGCAGGGTCGAGTCGGCGAGTTGGCCGTGGCCCAGCAGCGTCGCGCCGTTGACGACCGCGTTGGCGTCCTCGCCGGCGACGTGCAGGTAGATCTGGTGGCGCGAGAGCTTGGCCCCGGTGACGAGGTTGACGGTCTCGAGCTGCGCCCGCGCGTCAAGCCGCACCGAGAGCGTCGAGAGGGCGATGGCCCCGTCCCCTTCCCGGTTGAGCCGGGTGTGGCGGAAGGCGGC
>JAGTAM010000455.1 GCA_023422485.1 Pseudomonadota bacterium
CGAAGACCTGTCCGGTGATGTCGTTGAGATGGGTCGAGAAGGCGACGAGGTTGATGTTCACGGCGAGCAGGATCAGCTCGACCGACATCAGGATGACGATGACGTTCTTGCGGTTGATGAAGATGCCGAGCACGCCGAGCGTGAACAGGATCGCGGCAACCGTGAGATAGTGGCTCAATCCGATCATGGGCCTCAGACCTCCACGCCCTGCCGCGAGGGCACCTTGATGGTATCGACCGCCATCGCCTGCGTGCGGGCGTTCTGCACGGCGATGTCCTGGCGCTTCACGCCGGTGCGCTCGCGCAGGGTCAGCACGATGGCGCCGATCATCGCCACCAGCAGAATCAGGCCGGCAATCTGGAAGGCGTAGACGTAGTCCGTGTAGAGCACACGCCCGAGCGCCTCGGTGTTGGTGGCGGTCTCACCGTGGGCGGCCCGGCCCAACGGCGCGTGCACGAGGCCCGGATCGATGGTCCAGGTGCCGACGACGAGGAGCAGCTCGATCAGGAAGATCGCGCCGATCAAGCCGCCGATCGGCAGGTAGCGCTGGAAGCCCTGGCGGAGCGCGGCGAAGTCCACGTCGAGCATCATCACGACGAAGAGGAACAAGACCGCGACGGCGCCGACATAGACGACGACCAGGATCATCGCCAGGAACTCGGCGCCCATCAGCACGAACAGCCCGGCGGCGTTCACGAAGGCGAGGATCAGGAACAACACCGAGGTGACGGGGTTCCTGGCAGCGATCACCATGAAGCCCGAGGCCACGGCGAAGCCGGCGAAGAGATAGAAGAAAGCGGCGGCTGCGGTCATGCGATTTTCAGCATCGGCCGCCCCAACGAGCGGCTCCCTTCTGCCTCGGTGGACCCTCGGCCGCAGACGGCGGCCCGTCTAGCGCGTCCAGGATGACGCGCTAGGTTCCTGTTTCCGCATCGTCTTTTTCGAAAGCCGGAAGCCGCCTTTCGGGACGATGCTCTATAGAACTGGGCTGTGCGAGGCACAACCGGCGGCGGACTAGCGGTAAGGCGCGTCCATCGCGATATTGCGGGCGATCTCGCGCTCCCAGCGATCGCCGTTCTCGAGCAGCTTCTGCTTGTCGTAGAGCAGCTCCTCGCGGGTCTCGACCGAGAACTCGAAGTTCGGCCCCTCGACGATGGCGTCCACCGGGCAGGCCTCCTGGCACATGCCGCAATAGATGCACTTCACCATGTCGATGTCGTAGCGCGTGGTGCGCCGCGTGCCGTCGTTACGGCGCGGGCCGGCCTCGATGGTGATGGCCTGGGCCGGGCAGATCGCCTCGCAGAGCTTGCAGGCGATGCAGCGCTCCTCGCCGTTGGGATAGCGGCGCAGGGCGTGCTCGCCGCGGAAGCGCGGTCCGCGATGGCCCATCTCGAAGGGGTAGTTGATCGTGGCCTTCGGCTTGAGGAAGTATTTCATGGCGAGGAAGAACCCCGACACGAACTCCTTCAGCAGAAGGCTTCTGGCGACCTGATCGAGCTTCACGGCGCGATCTCCGATTCTCTGGAAGCATTTCCGAGCGAGGTGGTTACCGGCTCGCGTGAAGGAAATGCGACATCAGAAGGGTTGCGATCAGGCTCCCGGCGCGAGGCCGGTGAGCTTGAGGACGAAGGCGACGACGATGACCGAGATCAGTGAGAGCGGAAGGAAGACCTTCCAGCCGAGCCGCATGAGCTGGTCGTAGCGGTAGCGGGGCACCATGGCCTTCACCATGGCGATCATGAAGAACAGGAAGCTGGCTTTCAGCGTGAACCAGATCACGCCGGGCACCCAGGTGAAGGGTGCGAACGGGATCGGCGAGAGCCAGCCGCCGAGGAACAGGACCGTGCCGAGCGCGCACATGGTCATGATCGCCACGTACTCGCCGAGCATGAACAGCAGGTACGGCGTCGAGGAATACTCGACCATGTAGCCGGCCACGAGTTCCGACTCGGCCTCCGGCAGGTCGAACGGTGGGCGGTTGGTCTCGGCGAGCGCCGAGACGAAGAACACGCCGAACATCGGGAACAGCCAGAGCCAGTACCAGCCGAACAGGCCGAGCGCGGTGTCCTGCGCCATGACGATGCGCGAGAGGTTGAGCGAGCCGGCGCAGAGCAGCACGCAGATGATGACGAAGCCGAGCGAGACTTCGTAGGAGATCATCTGCGCCGCCGAGCGGAGCGCGCCGAGGAAGGCGTATTTCGAGTTCGAGGCCCAGCCGCCCATGATGACGCCGTAGACGCCGAGCGAGGAGATCGCGAAGATGTAGGTGATGCCGACATTGATGTCGGCAATCGCCCAACCGTCGGCGAGCGGGATCACCGCCCAGGACGCCAGCGCCAGCATCGCGAAGACGAGCGGCGCCAGCAGGAAGATCGCCTTGTTGGCGCCTGCCGGGATCACCGGCTCCTTCAGCACGAACTTGAGCAAGTCGGCAAACGACTGGAACAGGCCCCAGGGCCCGACCACGTTCGGACCGCGGCGCAACTGCACCGCCGCCCAGATCTTGCGGTCGGCCAGCAGCGCGTAGGCGATGAAGACGAGGAGTGCTGCCAGCAGCACGAAGCTCTTCAGCGCGATCAGGAGGACGGTGCCGAGCACTTCCCAGAAGGTCAT
>JAGTAM010000312.1 GCA_023422485.1 Pseudomonadota bacterium
TCCGCCTGTCGCAGATCGAGCCGCGGGCCGCCTGGCTCTCGGAGGAGACCAGCGACGATCCGGTGCGGCTCGGCCACGACCTCGTCTGGATCGTCGATCCGATCGACGGCACCCGCGCCTTCCTGTCCGGACATCCCGACTGGTCGATCGCGGTGGCGCTGCTGTCGCGCGGCGAGCCGGTGGTCGGCGGCGTCTTCGCGCCGGCGACGGATCACTTCTACGAGGCGGTGGCGGGCGAGGGCGCGACCCTCAACGGAGCGCCCATCCGCGTCGCGCCGCAGGAGACGCTGGAGGGTGCGCGCGTCACCGGCCCGAAGCCGTTCCAGGATCGTCTGCTCGACGGCGCGGCCCGGCTCGGGACCCGACCTTCGGTCACGGTGATCGAGCGGGTGCCGTCGCTCGCCCTGCGGCTCGCGCGCGTCGCCGAGGGCCGGATCGACCTCGGCCTCGTGTCGCGGGATGCGCGGGACTGGGATCTCGCCGCTGCCGACCTCATCGTCCGGGAGGCGGGCGGGGCTGTCTGCGACCTGAAAGGGCGGCCGGCGGTCTACAACCGTCCAGAGCCGCGCCACGGCGAATTGATCGCGGTGCCGCTCTCCCTGCGCGGGCCTACGCTGGCTGCCCTGGAGGCCTGATCGCTGAGCCGGCGAAGGCCGGCGACGCGTTTCGGTCGATCGCTGCCGATGACGATCGCCTCCATCATTCCGGGGCCGCGGGGCGGAGCCCGGGATCCACCTGTGATGCAGGAGGCATGACCTCCGTCGAGGCCCGACGTGGATTGCACGCCTCCGGCGCGCCCCTTCGGGTCCGGGTTTGCCTGCGGCATCCAGGAATCATGGTTGTGAAGCCGGAGCGAACTCTTCGGCCGGAAACCGGACCAGTCGGGAGGCCGCGGGCTCTTACCGGCCCGAATTCACCCAGCGCACGAGGTCGCCGAGGACTTGGCTCAGCGCCGCGTCGAGGCCGGCGGCGGCACTCTGCGGGTCCACCTTCGCGACCGGGACGCGGGCGGTGAAGATGCGGGCGTTGACGACCCGGCCGCTGCCCTCGGCGATCAGCTTGGCCGAGAGGTCGACCACCGCCTCGCCGGTGCCGGAATTGATGTCGAACTCGCGGATCTCGCTGACGAGCTGGTAGTCCGACGGCACCTTGTCGCCGGGCCGCGAGACCGAGCGCAGACGGCCGGTATTCTCCAGGCTCTGGATCACCCGCGTCTGGATCAGGCGCGGCAGACGGTCGGCCCATTGGCCGCCGCCGAGAAAGGAGAGGGAGCCGCCGGGCTCGCGCACGATGATGCGGTCGGCCTCCATCGGCTGAAGGCCGACGGGCTCGGACACGACGATGGAGCGCGCAGCATTGCCGGCGCGGGCCTGCCCCGGAAGGGCGGCGAGGTCGAAGGTCAGCGGCGTGCCGCCGCCGCAGCCACCGAGGAGCGTGAGCGGCGCAAGCAGGACGCCTGCCCGCAGGAGGCGACCCGGAAGGGCAGGCGAGGGAGAAAGACGCGTCATACGCTCAGGCACCGTCCATACGCTGTCGGAGAGATTGACACCCCCTCTAGCACGCGAGAGCATACGCCAACGCTCAAGCTGCGGCGTGCGTGCCGACACATCCTCCTGAATCGGGGTCGCTCAGCGGCCACCGTTGTATTCCGGCAACGACGGCTTGCCGCCGAAGATCACCTGCGACGGGTCGCGCTCCAGGCTGCGGGCGGCGCGGCTCAAGGTGTTGAGCGTGCGCTGGCCGTCGGTCGACAGCGCCTCGACCTCGCGGCGGCTCGTGCCCGACAGGCGGTTGAAGCTCGTCGAGATGTTGGCCGTGCGTTTGTCGAGGTTCTCCGAGAGCGTGCGGAACGCCTTGCCGGCCTCGCGCACGGAGATCGCCGCCTCGCGGATTTCGGAGAAGGTGCCCGCGCCCTGCTGGCCCGAAGCCGAGCCGAGGAAGCCCTCGGCGCCCTTCAGCACGCCGTCGATCCGGTCTGCGGAGGCGCTGAGCTTGGCCGCGAGCGCGCGGGCGTCGTGAAGGCCGGCCTCGATGTCGGGGCTCGAATTGGCGAGCGCGGTCGAGAAGGTGTCGGCGTTCTCGATCACCCGGTTGAGGCGCTGGCCGTCCACCGCCTTGACGAGCCCGGCGATCGACGGACCGGCCTCGGCCAGCGTCTTCGAGAAGGCCTCGACATTGGCCAGCGTGCGGGTGATCGCGCCCTCGTTGCCGGCCACCACCTTGTCGAGGCGCTGGAGCACGTCGTCGGCGCGCTGCGCGATCTGCTTGGCCGCCGCCATCATGTCTTGGATGTCGCTCGAATCGGCGAAGATTGTCGGCATCTTGTCGCCCGAGCCCGGCGTGAGCGCCGGTGCGTCGGCGCTGCCGCCCGAGAGCGCGATCTGCGAGACGCCGGTCAGCATCGCGGAATCGAGGCGCGCGCGGGTGTCGGCGCGCAGGGGGGTCGAGGGATCGACCTGCACCACGGCGACGACCCGGCGCGGGTCCTGAGGCAGCAGGCGCACTTCGAGCGCTTCGCCGACCTTGATGCCGTTGAACGACACGGTCGAGCCCTTGGCCAGCCCGCCGACCGAGCCGGAGAACACGATGCGGATCGCCTGGGTCGCCTGTCCCCGCGAGCCGCCCTGGAGCCAGAACACGAAGCCGAAGGCGGCCAGCACGACGCCGATGGTGAAGGCGCCGATCAGCACGTAGTTTGCGCGAGTCTCCATCGGCTCAGCTCTCAATCCGATCCGAGGGGGCGAAGCGGTGCGCAACCGCACCGGCGGCGTTGATCGGGGTCTCACGCATGGGCGTAACCTGGCGGTACGGCCCGAGCCGGGGTGGCGAGCGCGCGGGCCCGCTTGCCGTGGAAGTAGGAGCGCAGCCAGGGATGGTCGCTCGCCAGCATCTCCTCGATCGTGCCCTGCGCGATGATCCGGCCGTCGCCGAGCGCCGCGATGCGGTCGCAGGC
>JAGTAM010000379.1 GCA_023422485.1 Pseudomonadota bacterium
GGGGCTGCGGGGGGGGGGCCCGGCCGGGCGCCGCACGACCCGCTCCCGCACGGCCGCCCGCCGAACCGGCCGCCGGGCCCGAGGCTTTGCACGCGACGATGCGCCTGACGGCCGACGAGCGGGTGCCGCTCATCCTGCGCAGCCTCGGCAATCCCTGGGCGCGCCGCGCCCGGCTCACCGGCGCCGCCGCGTGGCTCGTCGGCCTGACCCTGCTCTATCCGGCCCTGTTGGCGATGCTCTGGGCGGTCGATCCCTACCGGGTGCCGCTGGCCGACGCGCTGCCGCTCTTTGCCGAGATGGTGGCCAGCGACGTCTGGAAGCCCGCCGCCCTCACCGCGGTGGTGATCGTGGGGTTCTTCGCGGTCCACCCCCGCGCGAGCCGCTGGTTCGCGCGGGCTCTCGCCGAGCAACTCGAAGCCGAGGCGCCGCCCGGCGAGGCCGAGATCGTGTTCGACGAATCCGGCATCATCACCACGAAGGACGGTGCGCATGCCCGTCTCGGCTGGTCGCTGTTCCGCGGGCACGAGCGCGTCGGCGACCTGATGATCCTGCCGATGCGCTGGGACGAGGTGCTGCCCGTGCCGCTGCGGATCTTCGGGCCGGAGGCGCGCGCCCGCGTCGAGGCGCTGGCCGAACGCCACATCCCGCAGGAGACCCGCGCCCGATGACCGATCGCCTTCGCCGCGGCTGCGTGGCTCTTCTCCTGTACGGCCTGCTTGCCCTCGTCCCGGCCCGGGCCGAGGAGGCGCCGGAGATCGCCGACGGCGCCACGTCCGAATCGAGCGCGGAGCCGGACGACGGGGACGCCGTTTCGGGTCCGGTCACCCTGCGCCTCGATCAGGGCTTCCGGCTCGACCTGCCGCCGGGCTGGGTGCTGGAGGATGCCGGCGCGGATCCCGGCGACGCCTCCGGCCGGCGCGTCGTGCGGATCGTGTGCGAGACCCCGGCCTGCGCCCGCACGAGGGAAGCCTGCACGCTCCGCCTGCGCCCGAAGGCGGTCGAGGGCGAGGACGACGCGGCAAGGCTCGGAGGGCTCTACGCTTCTCCGCTCTCCCGCTACGTCCGCCTGCGCGCGGTCCTGAAGAGCACGAGCGCGGGCGCCTCGATCCGCAGGCCACTCGGGCCGGAGCGATTCGGCGCCCGTGACTGGATCGCGGTCGAGACCGAGGCGGCGCCGCGCTTCAAGTCGGGCCTGTTCGCCGAGACAGTGGTCGACGGCCGCTATCTCGGAGCGATCTGCAAGACCTGCGAGACCGGCGCGGTCCGGCACGAAGCGGCCCGGTCCATTCTCGCCAGCGTGCGGCGGGTCGAGCGCTCGGCCGCACGCTGAAGCTTCCGGGCGAGGAACGCCAGTTATCTAGAGTCGCCCTCGCTTCCCGCCCGGGCGGGGACGAGCGGACCTCTCTCCCGAGGCCTGACAATTCGCCGTCTCTGTTCAAGTTTTCAGGGCATGGCAGCCATGTAATCACCGGGTTGTCGCAGCCCAAATCCTGTTGTAGCGCACCCGCGGGTTCAATAAATTTTTGAGCGGCGCGTAAAATAAAATGAATTCTGGTGATAAAATGCACATTCGCTCCGCCAATGTGCAACATAGCCCAATGCCGATGAACCGGCGTCAAGTCCTCGGCGGCGCCCTGGCCGGCTTGGCCGCGACCGCCCTGCCGGCATCGCCCCTGCTCGCCGCGGGCGAGCCCCGCAAGGTCGATGTCCTTCTGATCGGCGGCGGCATCATGAGCGCGACGCTCGGCGTCTGGCTGCGCGAACTGGAGCCCGACTGGACGCTGGAGATGGTCGAGCGGCTCGACGGCGTGGCGCTGGAAAGCTCCAACGGCTGGAACAATGCCGGCACCGGCCACTCGGCGCTCGCCGAGCTCAACTACACGCCGGAGGATTCCAAGGGGAACATCCAGATCAACAAGGCCGTCGAGATCAACGAGGCCTTCCAGGTGACCCGCCAGTTCATGGCCTGGCAGGTCCGGCAGGGCGTGCTCAAGAACCCGCGCAGCTTCATCAACTCGACGCCGCACATGAGCTTCGTCTGGGGCGACGACAACATCGAATACCTGCGCAGGCGCCACGAGGCGCTGAAAGCCAGCCCGCTCTTTGCCGGAATGGAGTTCTCGACCGACCCTGAGCAGCTCAAGAAATGGGTGCCCCTGATGATGGAGGGGCGCGACCCGAAGCAGAAGGTCGCCGCCACGTGGTCGCCCCTCGGCACCGATTGCGAGTGGGGCGAGGTCACCCGCCAGTACATCGCCTCGCTGAAGAGCCAGCCGAAATTCGATCTGCGCCTCTCGACGGAGGTCGAGAGTTTCGAGCGCATCAAGGACGGCAAGGACGGCTACACGTGGCGCGTCACGTCGAAGAACCTGAAGGATGGCAGCCGGTCCACGGTCGATGCCAAGTTCGTGTTCATCGGCGCGGGCGGCGGCGCCCTGCACCTGCTCCAGGCCTCCGGCATCCCCGAGGCCGACGATTATGCCGGCTTCCCCGTCGGCGGCTCGTTCCTCGTCACCGAGAACCAGGACGTGGCGATGCAGCATCTCGCCAAGGCCTACGGCAAGGCCTCGGTCGGCTCGCCGCCGATGTCGGTGCCCCACCTCGACACCCGCGTGCTCGACGGCAAGCGCGTGATCCTGTTCGGACCGTTCGCGACCTTCTCGACCAAGTTCCTGAAGGAGGGCTCGTATTTCGACCTGCTGACCTCGACCACCACCAGCAACGTCTGGCCGATGGTCCGCGTCGGCGTGGAGCAGTACCCGTTGATCGAGTACCTCGCTGGCCAGGTGATGCTCTCCGACGAGGACCGTTACCAGGCCCTGCGCGAGTACTTCACCAACGCGAAGAAGGACGAGTGGCGCCTCGTCCAGGCCGGCCAGCGCGTGCAGATCATCAAGCGCGACGCGGAGAAGGGCGGCGTCCTGA
>JAGTAM010000407.1 GCA_023422485.1 Pseudomonadota bacterium
CGGCACGACGCCGGAGCCGCCGCCGATCAGCAGAACCGGGCCGCCATCCTCCGCCCCCCAAGTGAAGGCGCCGACAGGGCCGCGCAGTTCGATCGTGTCGCCGACCTCGGCCACCGAGTCGAAGAAGCCCGAGACCTCGCCCGCCTCCAGCCCCTCGATCATCAGTTCGAGACCGGCAGGATCGCCCGGTGCCGAGGCGATGGAGTAGCTGCGCTGCGCTTGGTAGCCGTCGGGGGCGGTGAGGCGGAGATCGACATGCTGACCGGCCCGGTGCGGCCGGTCGAGGGGATCGAAGCGGAAGCTCTTCACCCGCGGCGTCATGGCGGTGATCGCCCGGATCGTCGCGGCCCGCCAGGGTGACGGCGCGGGCGAAGATGGGGACGCAACGCCGTTCACCTCGGCCATCCTCTCAATCGCCGCTGAAACGCTGCTCGCGCCAGGGATCGCCGTACATGTGGTAGCCCCGCAGCTCCCAGAATCCGGCCTCGTCCTTCTCGGTGAAGCGCAGGCCCTTCACCCACTTGGCGCTCTTCCAGAAGTAGAGATGCGGCACGAGCAGGCGCGCCGGGCCGCCATGGTCGGGCGGGATCGGCTTGCCGTCGTAGAGCGTCGCCACCATCGCTTTTCCACCGGTGAGATCCGCCACGGGCAGGTTGGTGGTGTAGTCGTCATGGCTCTCGGCCAAGAGAAAGCCCGTCGGCGCCGCAAGGCCGGCCGCCGCGAGGATGTCGTCGAAGCTCACGCCCTCCCAGGCGGTGTCGAACTTGGACCACTTGGTCACGCAGTGGATGTCGCCGCTCCAGCGGGTGCGGGGCAGTTGCGCGAACTCGTTCCACGTCCAGCTCGCCAGCGGCCGCGAGCCCTGGCGCAGGGTGAAGCGCCAGCCCTCTGTCACAACACGCGGCGTCGGCCCGAGTTGGAGCACGGGGAAGTCGTCGGTGAGGTACTGGCCCGGTGGGAGCCGCTCGCGGATCGCCGCGGCAGGGGGCCGACCGGTAAAGCCTCGCGTCGCCATCACGCTCCTCCGCCGTCTCGCCTTCGTCTCAAGCATCATTCCGAACGGTGATCGTCAGATTTCAAAAAAAGACGATGCCCGAACAAGGGGATGGAGCATCGTGCCGGATCCGGTGACCAGCCTGATGCTCTCGCCTGCCGGAGGCCGTGCGGCCCCTCGCATCCGGCAGAAGTTCCAGGGGCGGCAACGAGGCTTGGCCCGAAAGCGTTCCGCAAAGCCTCGCTCATCCGCCACACTCATCCGCCAGGTCGTCGCGGATGCCGTCAGGCCGGCCGGGACAAGTCGGAACGGGGAAGCCGCAGGATGCGCGGCCGCCAGATGCCGAGCACGACGTTGAGGATTGTCACGGCGAGGATCACCCACAACGTGTTGCGTTCGGCCGTCAGCGCGCCCGTGAGGGTGGCCGGATCGATTTCGCCCCGGAGCGCGGCGGCGCTGCGACGTGCCTCCTCCTGCATCGGCCCCTGGATGCCGACGAAGCCGCCCTCGAACACCAGCACGCCGGTGGCGAGCTTGACCCAGGCCCAGCCGGCCTCGCGGAAGCCCGGATGCAGCGCGACCGCCAACAGCCCGGCCACCAGCGTCAGGGCGAGGGAGGGCAGGAAGATCCACGTCGCGACCGCACCCATCGCCCCGCGCATCAGGGCGTAGCCGGCGAGCGAGTCCGGCGGCGGGGTGTGACTCAGGAGGACGACGAGGCAAGCCATCGCCCCCATCAGCCCGACCGCCCCCATCGTGTGGAGGAACTTGAGTAGGCGTCGCATGTCGGTGCGCCCCGCCGTGGCAACCCTCAGTGGAGTGTAGCCGCAACAGAGCCGGCAAAGCGAGGTCGGTCCGATCGCTCCTACCGTCTTGGCGCCTCATGTTTCGGTGATGAAAGCTCCAGAGGGGCTCCGAGGGAGCGCTGCACGAGCCTGCTCGACCGACATCGCTCTGAACGCGAGAAAAAATCGGCCCAGTCCGCCGGTCGCTTGGTGCCCCTCGACGGTACAGAGGAAGCGAGCCAGTGCCGCGGTTCCGAGACCGGCACACCGGACGAACAATGTCATGCGCCGGAGATCGGCGGACTCGTGGGCCGCGATGACATGAGCGGCGGGCAGACCGGCCAAATGGGCGAGGGCGAGGAGGGCTTCCGGGATGCGGCCGTTGCTCAACCAGTGCTGGATGTCGCTCTCGTCGAGGCCGATTTTGATGCGCAGGGCAACGGCCGCTTCGGCCCTCGCGTCGTTCCGAACCTGTTGCTGACCTTTGTTGATGCGCGACCGCGCCCGTTCGTAACGTCGCTCGCGCAGCACCGCCGCCCGGCGCCGTGGATCGAGGTCCATACGACGCTCCAATCCTTCTGCAAGAACCGCTTCGTCCTCGATGCGCGTTGCCAGCAGCAGCAGGGTCCTGTCCGAGAGCTGCGCACCCTCATTGGCAAGCAGCAGGCCGAGGACGGTCTCGTCTCCTCTGGCAGCGACGGCGTCGCAGACCGACTCGCTCAGCCTCGATCGTCCCGCGATGGCGGCCAAATGTTCCTGGCCGCGGCTCTGCGCAAGATGAATCAGGGCCGCATCGGGGATCGCGATCCGACTGCGCAAGATCGGTCCGGCGACCGGACCGGCCGGGTCGGCCGCGAGCTGCCGCACGAGGCCCGGCGGCGCTTCCGTCAGGGCGCCGACATGTTCCGCCACCGCCTGCCGCGCCTCGGGTCCCGCACCGCTGATGAGGCGTCCGAACACCTCATCGAAAGTTTCGAGATGGGTGTTCGAGAGCACCGAGGACATGCCGACGAGGAGCTCGGTCACCCGCAGGAGCATCCGCTGATGGTGGGATGTGTCGGCCGTCTCCAGGATTTGGTCGATCGTATCGACGAGGTCGGCAAGGCTGCTCAAGGGAGAACCGTTCTTCGATGGGCGACGCCTGGAGCTCGCGGAGGGGCCGAGCTCACGCTGCGCGGAACGCCGGACATGATGCCGTTGCGTCGTGCACCGGTTGGTGGATGGCCTTCACCGGTTCGCGCCTGGAATGTTGAGTCCAAGGCCGGACAGGCGGGGCGGGCGCCCCCGTCGCGGTGCGATCCGTCTCGGCGGAGACGGGGCACCTGCGCGCGTTCCGGCGAGTGGCCATCGGGAGCGTGATCTCGGGAGACATGCTGGATGCTGATCGCGCGAGGCGCCGGCCGTGCCGACAATGCGATCATCAAAGGGCAGCGGACTTTCCCGGCCCCTAAATCCCTCAACGCAGGATAATTATCCGCGTCACAAAACGTCTCATAT
>JAGTAM010000477.1 GCA_023422485.1 Pseudomonadota bacterium
GCGACATGGGCCGGGACGGGCCGCCGCGGGGCGCCCGCCGCCCTCAGCGCGGCCGTCCGCGGCATGACCGCCCGAAGAAGAACGACGTGAGCGGATGGGTGGTGCTCGACAAGGGCGTCGGCATCACCTCGACCCAGGCCGTCGCGGTGGTGAAGCGCCTGTTCAACGCCAAGAAGGCGGGCCATGCCGGCACGCTCGACCCGCTGGCCTCCGGCATCCTGCCGATCGCGCTCGGCGAGGCGACCAAGACCGTCCCCTTCGTGATGGACGGCCGCAAGGCCTATCGGTTCGAGGTGACCTGGGGCATCGAGACCGATACCGACGACGCGGAGGGACGTCCGGTCGAGACCTCCGAGAACCGGCCGACCCGCGAGGCGGTCGAGGCGGCGCTGCCGGCCTTCGTCGGCGAGATCGAGCAGGTGCCGCCGCGCTTCTCCGCCATCAAGATCCAGGGCGAGCGCGCCTACGATCTCGCCCGCGACGGCGAGGTGGTGGAACTGGTGGCCCGGCAGGTCCGCATCGACCACCTCTCCGTCATCGAGCATCACGGCGACCGCACCGTCATCGCCGCCGAGTGCGGCAAGGGCACCTATGTCCGCGCGCTGGCCCGCGACCTCGGGCGGGTGCTCGGGTGCTACGGCCACGTCTCAGCCCTGCGCCGGACCCGCGTCGGCCCGTTCGAGGAGGCGACGGCCTGCACCGTCGCCGCTCTTGAGGAGAGCACGGAACTGCACCTCCACCCGGTCGAAACGGCTCTGGAAGAGATCCCATCGGTGGCGGTCAGCCGCGACATGGGGCTTCGCCTGATGCGCGGCCAGCCGGTGATCCTGCGCGGTCACGATGCGCCGGTCGGCGGCAAGGCCTACGCGACCTGCGGCGGCGTTCTCGTCGCCGTTGGCGATGTGGAGCGCGGCGAACTGGTGCCGCATCGCGTGTTCCATCTTGGCGGAACGGCGCCGCAGAGAAACTAAAACGAGTCGTCGGCGGCGATTCTAGTCGATCAGTCTGCGAATGAGCAAGATCTTCTGACCGTGTTCGTCGACTGACATCAACAATAGCCGGCTCTATTTAACCCGCGGTCAAGCCGCCCTTGTTAGAGGCCCGCCGACTCTACGGATCGGCGGGCTTTTTCATGCGTATATCCCTTGGTCTCAAGCTGGCCAGCGTCGTCGGTCTTCTCGGCCTCGTCGGGGCCGGCATCTCCGCTTTTGCCCTGCGGCAGGCAGCACAGGAGCAGGTCCGGGCCGCTCTCACCGAATCCTTCTGGGATGCCGGATTGCAAGCGCGGGGTCTCGCCCAAGCGATCGAGCACGCCGTCGTCCAAGCCAGTGCCGTCTACACCGCCTCAGACACGCAGGAGGCGCAGCAGCATCTCTCGGGACTTCAGAACGCGCTCGGCGAGGTGGAGGCCGCGCGCGGGCCGTTCCTCTCCGCCATGGAAGGGCATCTGTCGGCGGAGAAACGGCGGCGGCTCGACCTCGCGGTGAAGGAGTTCATTGCCTACCAGACCGAGACCGCCGACCTTGGCCTCACGCTCTCACCCCGTGCGGCGCTGATCCAGTCGAGCGATCCGGCAACGGTGAAGAATCGCGAGCGCATGGTGGCAGAGATCGGGGCGCTCGGTCGCGATGTGCTCGCGCGCCTCGACGGACAGAGGGAGGCGGCGGCGCAGGCGCAGCGCGCCGGGTTCATCACCCTGATCGCGGCGCCCGCTGCGGCGCTCATCACCGCCCTCGTCGCCGCGTTCTGGATCATCCGCACGCAGATCCAGCACCCGCTGCACCGGTTGAAAGCCACCATGCAGGCGCTCGCCGACGAACGGCTCGACGCGGTCGTGCCCTTCACGGGCCGCCGTGACGAGGTCGGCGAAATGGCCACCACCATCGCTCAGTTCCAGGCGGCACTGATCGAGAAGCGGGACCTCGATCAGGCTGCCCGCGAGCGACGGGCCGAGGACGGCGCGCGAGCCGCACGGCTCGCCACCGCGACGCAGGCCCTCGAGGACGAGACCCAGAGGGCGGTGTCCGATCTCACCGGCTCCGCGCAGGCGATGCGGGCCGCCGCCGACCGGCTGCGGGACACGGCGGGTGACACCACGCTGCGCGCCGGAGAGGTGGCCGGCGCCTCCGAGCAATTCGCCGGTCTGGTGAGCAGCATCGCAGGCGCCGCCGAGGAGCTGTCCGGCTCGGCCCGAAGCATCGGCGAGCGGGTGCGCCACGCGAGCCGCATCGCCGAGACCGCGCTGACCGATGCCAGTGGTCTTGAGACGACCGTCACCGCCCTGGCGCGTGCGGCCGACGAGGTTGGCGCCGTCGTGACGCTGATCCACGATGTTGCCGAGCAGACCAACCTCCTGGCCCTGAACGCGACGATCGAGGCCGCCCGCGCAGGGGAGGCCGGGCGCGGCTTCGCGGTGGTGGCGGGCGAGGTGAAGGCGCTCGCCGGCCAGACCGCGGCGGCCACTGACCGCATCGCGGCCCAGGTCGCGGCGATTCAGCAGGCCGCGAGCGGCACCAGCGGCGCAATCGGCGAGATCGGGCAGACGATCGCGCAGCTCAGCCTCATCGCCGCCGAGGTCGCGGCGGCAGCCGGGCAGCAGGATCAGGCCAGCCACGAGATTGCCCGCGCGATCGCAGGCGCGGCGGCGGATGCGCGCACCGTCTCGGAGAACCTCGCGGGCGTCCGTGCCGCCGCGGCTTCGAATGAGGCACGTTCGGACGAAGTCCGCTCCGGCGCCGAGCGTGTCGGCGAGGGCAGCGCGGCGCTGCAGGCCGCGATCAGGACGTTCCTGGAGCGGGTGCATGCGGCCTGAGACCCTACCGCAGGCCTATCCATTTCGCGTCTTCCGCGCCGCGCTTGCCTGCGAGATGCCGCGAGGCGATCCATTCCGGCGGAGTCCTCGGCCATCCGGCTGATCGCGTCGGCTTTGTCTGACGCTGTCGCGAGGCTCGGCAGAAGCGCAAGGCGCCGAAGCCGTTGAACGGAAACCGTGTCACTCCCGCGCCGGCAACCCCGTCTCGATGATCCGCGCCCAGAGGGACGTGCCGTAGGGGATGGCCGCGTCGTTGAAGTCGTATTCCGGGTGATGAAGGCCGGCGGAATCGCCGTTGCCCATGAAGATATAGGCGCCCGGCCGGTGCGCGAGCATGTAGGAGAAATCCTCCGCCGCCATCATCGGCGCCACGTCCCGCTCGACCCGCTCCTCGCCGACGATCTGCGCGGCGATGTCGGCCATGAAGTCGGTCTCCGCCGGGTGGTTCTCGGTCGCCGGATACCCGCTGGCGAAATCGACGCTCGCCCGCGCGCCGAAGGCCGCGGCGACGTTCTCCGCGATCGCGGCGAGCCGCTCGCGCATCAGGCCGCGCACGGCCGGGGTCAGCGCCCGCATGGTTCCGCGCAGTTCCGCCGTCTGCGGCAGCACGTTGAAGGCCTCGCCGGCGTCCACGGCGCAGACGGAGACGACGCTCGAGTCGAGCGGATCGATGTTGCGGGCGACGATGGATTGCAGCGCGACGACGATATGGCTTGCCACCAGCACGGTATCGACCGCTGCCTGCGGCAGGGCCGCGTGCCCTCCCCTGCCCTCGATGAGGATCGTGAAGCGGTCGGTCGAGGCCATGATCGGGCCCGGGCGGATGGCGAAGGTGCCGAGCGGCTGACCGGGGACGTTGTGGAGGCCGTAGACCGCCTCGACGCCGAAGCGCTCCATCATGCCATCCTGCACCATCGCCTCGCCGCCGCCGCCGCCCTCCTCTGCCGGCTGGAAGATCAGGACCGCGCGCCCGTCGAAATCGCGCGTCTCGGCGAGATACTTGGCAGCTCCGAGCAGCATGGCGGTGTGCCCGTCGTGGCCGCAGGCGTGCATCTTGCCGGGCGCGGTCGAGCGGTAGGGAAGGCCGCGGATCTCCTGGATCGGCAGGGCGTCCATATCGGCGCGCAGGCCGATCGCCCGGTTCGAGCCGTGCGCCCGCCCGCGGATCACGCCGACGACACCGGTGCGGCCGATGCCGGTGACGACTTCGTCGCAGCCGAAGGCGCGCAGCTTCTCCGCCACAAACCCCGCCGTGCGATGCACGTCGTATTGAAGCTCGGGATGGGCGTGGAGGTCGTGCCGCCAAGAGGTGATCTCGTCCGAGAGATCGGCGATGCGGTCGATGACGGGCATGGATCCAACCTTTCCGGAGGGGTCCAGCAAGCAGAAGGCCAACCGCGGGTCAACGGCCAAGCCTCAGGGGGCCACCTCCCCTCCCGCCAGATCGTCGAGGATCGGGCAGTCCGGACGGTCGTCGCCGCAGCAGCGTTCGGCCAGGTGTTCGAGGGTGCGGGCCATCGCCTCCAATTCGCCGATGCGGCGGCGCAGGTCGGCGACGTGGTCGAGCGCCACCGTCTTGACCGCCGCGCTGGCGCGGGAGCGGTCCTGCCAGAGCGCGAGAAGGTCGGCGATCTCCCGCATCGAGAAGCCGAGATCGCGGGCGCGGCGGACGAAGCGGAGGGCGTGCAAGTCGGCCTCGCCGTAGACGCGGTAGCCGGACGCGGTCCGGCCCGCGGGGCCGAGCAGACCCGTCTCCTCGTAGTAGCGGATCATCTTGGCCGAGACGCCCGTGGCGCGGGCGGCCTCGCCGATCGTCACGGATCGTTCGCTCATGCAGCCGCTCCCGCTCGACGCAGGCGCAGCGCGTTGCCGACGACGAAGACGCTGGACAACGCCATCGCCCCGGCCGCCAACACCGGCGAGAGCTGCGGTCCGCCGAAGGCGGCGAGCCCACCGGCGGCGACCGGGATCAGCGCCGCGTTGTAGGCGAACGCCCAGAACAGGTTCTGGCGGATGTTGGCCAGCGTCGCCCGCGACAGAACCACCGCTTCGACCAGGCCGCCGAGCGCACCCGACATCAGCACGACGTCGGCGCTCTCGACCGCAATGTCGGTGCCCGTGCCGATGGCGATGCCTATATCGGCCTCGGCCAGGGCCGGCGCGTCGTTGATGCCGTCGCCGACGAAGGCGACCGGCCCATGGGCGTCGCGCAGCCGGCGCAGGGCTGCGACCTTGCCCTCGGGCAGCACCTCGGCCTCCACCTCATCGATACCAACGGAGCGCGCGACCGCTTCGGCGGTGGCGCGGGCATCGCCCGTCAGCATCGCCACCGTCAGGCCGCGGTCCCGCAGGGCCTCGATGACCTTCCGCGCCTCCGGCTTGATCGGATCGGCCACGGCGACGAGGGCCGCGAGCCGGCCATCGATGGCAGCGAAGATCGGACTCTTGCCCTCACCCGCGAGCCGGGCCGCCTCACCTTGGAGCCGTTCGGTCGCGACCCCGAGCCGCTCCAAGTAGCGGCGGTTGCCGAGGGCGACGCTCCGCCCCTCGACCCGGGCCGAGACACCGTGGCCCGGCACCGCCTCGAAGGCTTCAGCCTCGGGCAGTGCCCCGGCTTCCCGCGCCGCGTCGGCAATCGCGCGGGCGACAGGATGCTCCGAGCGCGCCTCGACGGCGCCTGCCAAGGCGAGCACGCTTTCGCGGGTGAAGCCGGGCGCGGTAACGAGATCGGTCAGGCGGGGACGGCCCTCGGTGAGGGTGCCGGTCTTGTCGAGGGCGATGACGCGGGCGTCCCGCAGCGCCTGGAGTGCGGCGCCCTGGCGGAACAGGACGCCGCGCTCCGCCGCCCGGCCGGTGCCGACCATGATCGAGACCGGCGTCGCCAGCCCCATGGCGCAGGGGCAGGCGATGATGAGCACGGAGATCGCCGCAACGAGGGCATGGCCGAACGCCGGCGCGGGCCCGAAGGCGATCCAGGCGAGGAAGGTCAGCACGGCGATAGTGATGACAGCGGGCACGAACCACAGGGTCACCCGGTCCACCAGTGCCTGGATCGGCAGCTTGCCGCCTTGCGCCTCCTCGACCATCCGTACGATCCGCGCCAGCGCGGTGTCGGCGCCGATGCGGTCCACGGTAAGGTCGAAGCTGCCGGTGGTGTTGAGGGTGCCGCCGACGACGCGGGCGCCCGCTTCCTTCTTCACGGGGACCGGCTCGCCGGTGATCATGCTCTCGTCGATGAAGGAGGCACCGGACGTCACGGTGCCGTCCGCCGGCACGCGCTCGCCGGGTCGCACCCGCACCCGATCGCCGACACGGAGATCGGAGGCCGGCACTTCGCGCTCGCCCGCGCCGTCCACCCGCCGCGCGGTCTTGGGCGAGAGGTCGATCAGTCGGGCGATCGCCGCTCCGGCCCGGCCCTTGGCGCGGGCTTCCAGGGTGCGCCCGAGCAGGATCAGCGTGACGATGAGGACGCTTGCCTCGAAATAGAGATGCGCCGAGCCATCCGGCAGCCACGACGGGGCCGCGGTCGAGACCAGCGAGAAGAGATAGGCCGCCCCGGACCCCAGAGCCACGAGGGCGTTCATGTCGGGATGGCCGCGCAGCAGGTTCGGCACGCCGATCCGGAAGAAGCGGCGGCCGGGCCCGGCCAGCACCAGGGTCGCGAGCACAGCCTGCAGCCAGGCATAGCCGGCACCGAGCATGCTCGTCGCCGCGTGGTGGAAGCCCGGCAGGACGTGGCCGCCCATGTCGAGGACGACGATGGGGCTCGACAGCACCGCCGCGAGGATCAGGTCGCGGCGGAGCGCGGCCGCCTCCCGCTCCTGTCTCTCCTCGGGAGAGGCCGCTTGCGGCGCATCGAGCCGGCGCGGCTCGTACCCGGCCTGCCGCACGGCTGCCTCGATATCATCAACGGTGAGCGCACCGGCGGCGTGGCGCAGCTCGGCCCGGCCGGTGGCGAGATTGACGCTCGCCGAGGTCGCGCCGGGCAGCGCGAGAAGCGCGCGCTCGACACGCCCGACACAGGACGCGCAGCTCATCCCCTCAACGGCGACGGCCGTGACCGTCTCGGGCACATCGTAGCCTGCCTCACGGATGGCCTCGATGGCGCGAAGAGGCGACGTGCCCTCCGGCAGTTCGAGGCTGGCGCGGCCGGTGGCGAGATTGACGGAGACGTCCGCCGCACCAGGAACAGCGGCGAGAGCCTGTTCGACACGACCGACGCAGGAGGCGCAGCTCATGCCCTCCACGGGGAGGGTGATGCGGTTTAGGGCCTTGGCGCCTGCGGACGCAGGCGGCATGGCAGCGGGGGCGAGATGAGATTCCATACCGCCTCAGATGGTCCTTCCCATCATGGGAAGGTCAAGGGCTCGGTCTCGTCATGCCGTCGCATTACGCGATACAGCGCTGCATCTCGAACGACGGGCCGTTCGACAACGGCGCTCGCGCCGTTCCGGTGAGATCCCATGGGATCCCATCTTGCAACCCAGCCGGGAGAACACCGTTCCCACATCCACTTGGGGAAGACGGCGTTCACTTGGTGAAGACGGCGTTATCGCCCTGCCGGAGGCTCCGGCAGTACCGTGTCTTCTGCGTCCGGCCGATGCTCCGGAAGGCTCACGCGCACCGTGGTGCCCCGGCCCGGCTCGCTCTCGATGACGAGCTTGCCGCGATGGCGGTTGAGCGTGTGTTTGACGATGGCGAGCCCGAGGCCGGTCCCGCCCTGCTGGCGGCTCGACGCCGTATCGACCCGATAGAACCGCTCGGTGAGCCGCGGGATGTGCTCGGCCGGGATGCCCGGCCCCTCGTCGCGCACCCGAAGCTCGATCCGCCCCCCACGTCCGTTCGCGTCCTCGACACGATGGAGTGACACAACGACCACGCCGCCGCTGCCGCCATACTTCACCGCGTTCTCGACGAGGTTCTCGACGACGCGCAGCAGCTCATCGCGATCTCCGAGAACCAGAAGCGGCCCCTCCGGCCGCTCGACGCTCAGCGCGACGCCGCGCTCACCGGCGAGCGGCGCCTGCATATCCACCATCTGCCGGGCGATGCGGCCGAGATCGACGATGCGGGTCGGCACGACGTGCTCGTGCAACTCGATGCGGGAGAGCGAGAGCAGGTCGTCGATGAGACCGGTCATGCGCTGGGCCTGGGTGCGCATGATACCGAGGAACTGCTCGCGGGCGCGGGGATCGTCCCTGGCCGGTCCCTGAAGGGTTTCGATGAAGCCGAGAAGGGCCGCGAGCGGCGTGCGCAACTCGTGGCTGGCATTGGCGACGAAATCGACCCGCATCGCCTCCAGGCGGCGCGCCTCGGTGAGGTCGCGCAGGAACAGCACGA
Source organism: Pseudomonadota bacterium (assembly GCA_023422485.1). GTDB lineage: Bacteria > Pseudomonadota > Alphaproteobacteria > Rhizobiales > Beijerinckiaceae > Methylobacterium. Next base: position 8,153 of record JAGTAM010000477.1, read on the forward strand.
CGTTGGCCTCGCCGCCACTCGGCATGTCGGGCAGCGGCAGGGCGCCGATCTGCACCTCGAAGGCACGCTCGGTCGGTACGCGGGTGGCGTACTCGGTCCTCACCGGTGTGCCCGTGCGCAGAACCTCCTCGATGCCGTCGAGCACGTCGGGCGCACGCAGGGAGAAGGAGAGCGGGTGGCGCAGCTTCAGCCCCGGCAGGAGCCGCCGCGCGGCCGGGTTGGCCTCGATCACCACCACGCGGCGATCGACGAGGATGACGGGGTCAGGGATGTTGGCGAGCAGGGCCTCGGCGATGGCGTGGCGCCGCGGCGTTGCGGATTCGGCCGGGGGCAAGAGCGCGACCTGCCCACCGCGCCCGAGCAACGCACCGATGAGAAGCGCTAGGCTCGCCGAGATCATCAGCGCGACATCGACGGTGCCGCCGACCGCCTCCGCCGCGACGATGACCGCCACGGCGATCGTCACGCCGAGCCACATCGGGCGGGCCGGGTTTGCGGGCATGGCGCTTCAGGCCGTCGGACGCGTCAAGGATCGTTCGCCGCCTGGTGCCGCCGCAGCCGCTGAAAGCCTTCGTAGACGCCGAGCATCACCAAGGCCAGGACGAAGGGGACGACGTAGTAGCAGACCCGGAACAGCAGAAGCGATCCCAGCACCGACTCGCGCGGCAGGTAGGACAGGGCGAGCAGGATGGTGGCCTCGAACACCCCGATGCCGCCCGGCGCATTCGAGGCGATGCCAAGCATGGCGGCGAGCACGTAGATCGCCAGGAAGGTGGTGAAGGCGAGGTTCATGCCCTCGGGCATCAGCATGTAGAGCACTGCCGCCGCCGCGCAGACATCGCCGATGCCGACCACCATCTGGCTGAACGAGACCGTGGCTCCCGGCAGTTCGAGCTGCCAGTGGCGCACCTTGATGTAGCGCCGCTTCACCGAGACCCAGGCGAGATAGCCGAGCACGAGGCCGAGCGTGCCGAAGCCGAGAATCTGATTGAGGCGCGCGGTGGTGTTGACGCCGATGCTCTGGAAGGTGAGGCTCGCGAGCTGGCCCGCCTCGATGATGAGGCTGAAGCCCAGCACCACGCCCATCCCGAGCCAGAACGTGAAGCCGGCGATCACCGTCAGCGCGGCGATCTTGGCCGCGGACAGGCCGCGCTTCGAGTAGATCCAGTAGCGGATTGTCGCCGCGGTGATGAGCGGGAAGCCGAGGGTGAAGCTCACGGCGTAGCTCGTGAACGAAGCCAGCGCGGTGATGCGGTAGGGCATCTTGAGCCGGAGCTGGCGCAGGGCGAGCGCGTCGTAGCAGGTCAGGAAAAGGTAGCTGACCGCTACGAAAAAGAAGGCTTCACCGAGCCGGCCGGCCGCGACGGCCGTGAAGGCCGTCTGCAATTCGGCCCAGCTGATCTCGCCCGAGAGCTTCCACAGGACGCCGAGCGAGACGAGGATGAGGACGAGACTCGCGGCCGTACCGATCCAGGCGAAGCGCCCGCGGCGCGATGCCGGCCTCGACCCGGCGTCAGCCTCGCGGCCCGCATCGGCCGGCTCGGCCTCCACGACCGTCCTGTGCTTCCCGGCAGCTTTCATGTGAGAACGGCGTCCGTCTCCGCTGGTCGACCGCAGGATGCATGGGGCGCGGGTCGTCCCGGGCGGCATCGGTCCCGAACCGCCCCCGCGCATTTAGGTGCTTCGATCGCCAAAGGCCAGGGAAGGACCAGGGCCGCGGAACTGCCCTGCACCGGGAATGCGGCTGAAATCACGCCATCTTGGCCGTCAAGGCGCTCCGGTGAGGTGGGTCGCCGCCTGCGCCAGGCCCGCCAGGATGCGCGCGCGGACCGATGGCGAGGTGCAGACATAGGTCGGGCTCGGATGCGGGATCGGCACCACCGGCAGGTCGGGTCGGAGTTCGGCGAGCGGTGCCGCCGCCTCTCGCGCGAAGCGCCCGGCCGGGACGACCACGGCGAGCCGCGGCAGAAGCGCGAGCAGCGGCGCGAAGTAGGGCGCGGCGGCGGCGGCCTCCGAGCGGCGCGGAGCACGATTGAGGGCGCCCGGCGCGTGGATCACCCAGGGCACGGCGTTCCAGATCAGCGTGTCACGCCGCGCGATGCCGGCCTCGGCGAGGAAGCGGAACAGGTTGGCGGCGGTGCCGGTGGGGTTGTCGCGGGAGACGAAGCCGGTGAGGCCGATCGACGGGCCGGGAGTTTCGAGAAGCAGCAGCAGGCGCGCCTCGACGCCGCCATCGAGCGGATCGGGGTCGGGCACGGCGGCGCCGCGCTCCGCGGCGATCTTCTCGGCAAGGGCACGGAGCGGACGGACATGAGGCGCGTCGGCCATCGCCCGGCGCGCGTCGAGGACCGCGGGATCACGCATGCTCTTGGGCAGGCTCTTGGGGGCGTCAGGCGAATCCGGCATCGCGCAGATCGGGCGGGAGCCGTCCCTGGAGACGGAAGCGCTCGACGCCGTCCTCCGCCGCCAGACGCGCCTGCAGACCTTCCGGGCCGCCGAACTGGAAGCCGATCTGCGAGGCATAGGCGGCGCAGGCCTCCGCCTTGCGGCGCTCGGCTTCCGCATCGAGCCGCACGACTTGTTCAGGAAACGGCGCGAAGATCGCCCGCAGCGGCTCCTTCGGCTCGGCGCTGCGGACGGTGTAGGGAAAGTCGCGCCACCACAGCACCGGCAGCGGCGGCTGCGCGCCACGAAAGGCACGCACCACCTGAACGTGATCGACGTGGCCGCCGACTGCCTGCGGCGCCAGGATCAGGTCCGGTCGGGTATCAGCCACCAGCCGCTCGAAGGCGGCGGCGAGGTTGGCTCCGATTCGGTCGTCGGGGCGAAGCTCGGCGAAGAGTTCGGGCGCCGAGTCGTAGCCACGATGCGGCGCCTCTCGGAACGGCAGGTGGATCGGCTCGACGCCGAGTGCGCGGGCCGCGTCACGATCCTCGCCGCGGCGCAGGGCCATGTAATCGACCTCCGGCGCGAGCCCCTTGTCGACTTGGCAGGCGAGCGCGAAGCCGCGCGGATCCGCCACCGAGGCGGTGAAGACCGTCGCCATCACGACCTGCCACCCTTGCGCGGCGAGCCGCGCCAGGGTGCCGCCGGCCGAGAAGACCGCGTCGTCGAGATGCGGTGAGATGGCAAGTGCGGTGCGTGTCATACGGTTTCCGGTTGATTCCTTCGGCGCTGCTTCCCGTCATTCCGGGGCGCCGTAGGCGAACCCGGAATCCACGACTGGCCTGAACGCCATGTTCTAGCCGCGCATCACGGGTGGATCCCGGGTTCCGCTGCGCGGCCCCGGGATGACGGGAGTGGGGCTGAACCGAAGCGATCAACCGGAAGCGGTATCACAGCAGGTGCGGTTCCTTGCGGAAGCGGCAATCCGGATCGATGGGCAACGTGTCGGGAATGTCGGTGTGCGGCTTTTCGCGGGCGACCTGCTCGTAGACCTCCATGATCTGACGGCCGACCGCCGTCCACGAATAGACCCGGCGGCATTCTTCGAGCCCGCTCTCGGCGAGGCGTTGACGCAGTTCCGCGTCCTCGATCACCCGTCGCAGCGCCTGTGTCAGGCCGCGCACGTCACCGGGTTCGACCAGAAGGCCGTTCTCGCCGTCGCGCAGGCAGTCCGAGACACCGACCGAGTGGGTCGAGACCACCGCGAGCCCGGCGGCCATTGCCTCCAGGATCGTGTTGGAGAAGCCCTCCGCGTAGGTCGGTGAGACGAACACGTCCGCCTCGCGATAGAGGTCGGGCACCGTGTCGTAATCGGCATAGCCGGTGAAGCGGACCTGGGCCGAGGTGAAGCCGATGGCGTCGGCCTTCTCGCGCGCGGCCTCGACATCCGGCCCGATCCCGGAGATCGCCGCATCGAACGGCACGCCGGCCTCCCACAGCCGCTCCAGGGCATCGAGGGAATCGAGCACGCCTTTCCGGCGGTCGACGCGGCCATGGTAGAGCAGCCGCACCGGCTCCTCGTCCTCAAGCTCGGCCCCGAAGCGCTCGCCGGGCGTAAAGCGCGCGGTATCGACGGCGCCGGGCACGATGGTGAAGCGGGCCGGATCGGAGCCGAGCCGGTCGCAGACCTCTTTCACGAAGGATTGCCCCCCGATCAGCAGGGCGTTTGCGTGGGCCAGCACCTCGACCATTGCCCGGCGATGGGTCTCGCAGCAGGAGCCGACCCAGTGGCCGTCGCCGCCCTGGATCGAGACGACGGTCGGCACGCCGAGGCGCTTGCCGGCGAGAAGCACCGCCCAGCCGGTCGGATAACCATACTGCGCGTGCAGCACGTCGAAGGGTTTTTTGGCGTGCTCGGCGCTGATCGTCTCGACGATCTCGTCGATGTCGCGCTCGAAGTCGCCGTTCTCTTGCTCGCCCTTCTGTTCGAGGCCGATGACGTGAACGCCGGGCACCGGTGGCGGCGGGCCGCCGCCATAGACCCGCGTGCCGAATTCGTCGCCGCGATACTGCGAGATCATCGTCACGTCGTTGCCGGCGCCCGTCACCTCCCGCAGGAGGTTCTGGGCATAGACGCTCATGCCGGAGATCGCCGGGAAGTAGCGGCGGCTGACGAAGCAGATTCTCATGAATGGGACAGCCCCGGAATCGCGGTTTCGCGCGGCGCGGTGTCGGGTGACGGCAGGCCGGGACCCGGACGGCGGCAGGTGCGCAGGTACTCGAGCGCTTGGCCCACCATCACGTCGGCTCGGTGCGAATCGCGCGACAGCTCCACGCAGACGAGTTTTGGGAAGGCGACCGCATCGAGGGCGTCGAGCACGGACGGCACATCCATGTCCCCTTCGCCGAAGGGCAGATGGATGTGCTCGCCCCGCTTCATGTCCTCGATCGCCACCGTGCCGAGGCGGGGGGCGAACTCGCGCACGGCCGCGGCCGGGTCACGCTCCTGGGTCACGAGGCAGTGGCCGGTATCGAGGGCGAGCGACAGGCCGGGCACGTCGAGGCCGGCGAAGTCGTCGAGAGTCTCGATCAGCATGCCGGGCTCGGGTTCGAGCGCGGCGACGACGCCCTTCCCGGCGGCGAAGTCGGCGACTTCGCGCAAGCCCTCGACGAGCCAGCTCCGCGCCTCGTCATGATCGACGCCCGGCTTCGGCACGCCGGCCCAGAACGAGACGGCCTCGGAATTCAGGATCCTGCCGATCTCGACGGCGCGCTTGAGGAAGCCGACGCGCCGGGCGCGACCGGCCGCATCGGCGGTGACAAGCGTCGGCTCGTGCTTGGCGGTCGGATCGAGCAGGAAGCGCGCGCCGGTCTCGATCACCGAGCCGAGCCCGAGCCGGTTCAGGATGCTGGCGATGCGGTCCGCCTCGACCACCCAGTTTTCGGCGAAGGGGTCGAGATGGTGGATGTCGAGGGTCAGCGCGACGCCGTCGTAGCCCGCATCCTTGATCAGGCGGATCGCATCCTCGATGCGGTGGTTGGCGGTGCCGTTGGTGTTGTAGGCGAAGCGCAGGCTCATGCCGGCCTCCGTTCGGCCCGGCGGCCCTGGCGCTCGTAACGGAACGGCGCATGGTGCGATTCCGGCTCGCGGTAGAGCGGGTAGTGCGAGCCGACGATCTTTTCCGCCAATGCCACGTCGAAGAGCGGCTGCCCGCCGAAGCGCTCGACCGCCTCGGGCGTCAGGCGCACGGGCAGGAGCGTGTCGCTCGGCGTACCGAAGCGGATCAGCGGATGCTCGCGCTCGATCAGCTTGCGCGTGTTGCGCTCACCGATGCGGTAGTAGCTCATGGTCTCGACTTCGAGCCCCGGCACGATCGCCTTGACCACGCCGATGCCGCCTCCGGGCGGTGAGCAATCGACGTAAAGCACGTCGAAACCCGCCTCCTCAAGCCGCTCGCGGGCGATGTTTCCACGCGCATGCCCGTCCGGCGCCGATGTGCTCGGCAGCTCCGAAAACGCCTTGGTGCTCTTCTCGGAATAGACCGTGTTGCTCAGAACCTCCCGCAACTCGGCCGCCGGCATGTCGATCCAGGCAAGCATGGCCTGAAGCGCGCGGCTCTCCTCGAGGTCGAGGCTCGGCAGCGCCTTCTGGATGAAGGACTCGACGTAGCCCGCTGGCGCCACCGTGTCGGCGAGCGCGAGCGGCCCGTGCCCGAAAGTTTTTCGGACCCGCGCGGCCTGGAATTCGAGGAGCGCCTTGCGCAGGGCCCGCTCGCGGTCCGGGTCGCAGGCCTCGCCGCAGGCCGAGAGCGCGATCGGCGCGGGCGTGCGGGCCGGATCGACGTCGTAGCCGACGACGTAGAGGTTGGTGAGGCCGAACTGGTCGGTGGCGAATTTCGGCAGCGCGCGGATGCCCAGACTTTCCAGCCGGTCGAGCATGCCGCGGGTCTCGGGGCCGATCCCGTCGAGGTCGAGCATCACGCCCTGATCGAGGGCGCGGAACAGCAGCCCGTTGCCGTCGCGCTGCAGCAGTTCGAGCAGGCCGTGGCCGAGGGCGAAGTCCACGTCGGGACCGGCGCCGAGGCCATTGGTGATGAGGTTGGTGAAGGGCTGATAGCCCTGGCGCAGCTCGAAATAATCGGTCGCGGCGATGTCGAGCGGCATCCAGACGGATTCGCCGGTCCGCGCCCGGACCGCCCTGGTCCAATCGAGCGGGGTGTCGCGGCCGACCGGCGAGCCGGCCGGCAGACACAAGGTCAACGGGTCGGCGACGGACGAGGCCCCGTAGACCCGCACGAGCTCGGCGTAGGAGACCGCGGCCTGGTTGTCGCCCTTGCGCGGCAGCAGGGCGACGGAGGGCATCAGGTTCTCGGCGATCTCGGCCACCGCGCCGATCAGCGCCTCGTCGTCGGTGGCACCGTAGCCGATTCCCGAGGGCATGGCGCCGACATAGAACGGGTCGTCGAGGAAGAGTGCCACGAACCAGACCGGAATTCCGGTGCGGTCGAGCCCGGCAAGGTTGAAGCCGACGACGCGCCCCTCGGGCAGTACGTCGAAATAGGCCCGCACCGGCTCGGGCAGCCGCTCCGGCAGCCCCTCGATCCGGCGCGGCGCACCCCGACGATAGGGGCGCGGGGCCGCGAGGCTCGGGTGGTGGGCGCGGTCGTCCCGGTCGAGGGCGTCGGTCGCTGTCATCGTCTTCCTGCTCGCGGCTCACCGGACGTCGTCCAACCGGCGCCCTCGTCCTGAAGTGCGAAGCGGAGCGAAGCCTCGAAGGATCCTCCCATTCCCGGCGGTGGCCGGAGGATCCCTCGAAGCCGCTCACGCGGCTCCTCAGGATGAGGGCTTTGGTTGGATGAGCCGGTCTCCTTCCAAATGTCAGGCCGCGTCGCGGCCGGCCGGTGTGCCCGGCGCCGCGTAGGCACGGGCGATCAGTCGCATGGTGTGAATGTCGCGCTCGGCGTCCCAGGCGGCGCGGGCCTCGGGGTCGCGAAGGGCACGGCCGAAAGCCCGCACCTGTTCGAGGAACGGCGAGGCGGTTTCGTCGAATGCGATGTTCTCAGCCCGGCCGTCGGCCCCGTCGGTGAAGGTGACGGTGCCACCCGCGGTCTGTCCCATCGTGTCGATTGCGGTGAGCATTCCCTTCGTGCCGACCACTTCGAGGCGGCGCCGGGGCAGCGCATCGGGACAGTTATAGGCGACGTTGAGCTGGGCGAGCGCGCCCGAACCGGTGCGGCCGATCAGCAGGGCGCCGTCATCGACGGCGTAATCCTGGGCGCGGGCCTGGGTCATGGCGGCAATGTCTTCGATCGGCTCGCCGAGCAGGAAATCGACGAGATCGATTCCGTGGGGCGCCAGATCCATCAGCGCGCCGCCGCCCGCCTGGGCCGGGTCGATGCGCCAATTGTCCTGGCCCCGAAACGAGGTCCAGGCACGGTCGAGCCAGCAGGCGTAGACGATGCGCACCGCCGTCACCGTGCCGAGCCGCCCCTCGCGGATCAGCTCCCGCATGGCGCGATGGCCGGGATGGTGGCGCTGATCGAAGGCGGTGCCGTAGAAGGCCCCCGATCTGCGCACCGCCGCCGCCATCGCCTCCGCATCGGCAAGGGAGGCTGCCATCGGCTTCTCGCAAAGAACCGCCTTGCCGGCGGCGCAAAGCGCTTCCACGGCTCCGCGATGCAGGTGGTTTGGGGTCGCGACGTACACGGCCTCGACCTCAGGCTCGGCGATGAGACCGGCGAGATCAGGGTGCGCCCGCGCACCCTCGGCCTCCGCCGCGGCGCGCGAATCCACGCCCGGATCGGCCACGGCGACGAGGCGGTGCCCGGCGGCGCGAATGCCGGGCGCCATGTAGTCGCGGGCGCCCCAGCCGTAGCCGACGATGCCCCACCCGATGCTCTCCGCCATCACCAGCGCTCCGGCAGATCGACATATTCGCGGCGGCGCACCCGGTCCGTCTCGGGCGCATCCGGCTTGCCGGCCCAGTCGATGGTTTCCGGGCCTTCCGAGTGAAGGGGGTAGGTCGCCAGCGACGCGTATTCCGCCTTGTAGCGCTCCGACGGCCAACGGATGGCAAAGCCCCCGTCATCGGGCGCGTAGAGCGGATTGAGATGCAGGGCGGTGTCGGGCGGCGGCAGGGTGATGCCGTCGACGAGCGCGCGGGGCGCCGGGCGCATGCCGGGGCCGGCCACGACGGAGAAAGCCTCGCAGGCTTGCAGATGGCGCGGCTCGCGCGGCTGCGGCGCGCGGGCCTCGATCAGGGCGCGGGTCAACTCGGCGTCGTCATAGACGAGCCCGTCGGGAAACAACTCTTCGATCTCGGCCGAGGAGATCGCCTTGCCGGCCGAGAAGCCGGGCTGGCCGCTGTTGTGGATGTGGCTGAAGGCGAGCCAGCCCTCCTCCCCGGCCGTCTGACGCAAGCAGGCGAGGATGCCGGGCTTGTCGTCGAGGAAGTAGAAGGCGTCGTTGCAGATCACGAGATCGACCGGCGCTTCGGGGATCGGCCATTTCGGCGACGCGGCATCGAAGCAGACGAACTGCGCCTTCTCGCCCACCACCCAGTGCCGAGCGACCCACAGTTTGGCGAAGACCACGTCGGCGCCTGCGACCTTGACGCCGCGGCGCTTCAGTTCACGAAGGTAATGGCCGATGCCGCAGGCGAGCTCAAACGCGCAGACCGGGTTATTCCAGTGCGCCTCGAGCAGGCTCAGGCCCGCCAGGAAGGTCGGGTCGGTCCAGCGGTTGACGAAGTAATCGCCGACGCGGCCCCAACCGAGCCACTCCACGGCTTGGCGCAGCGAAGCACTCTCGCGTTCGCGCACCAGCCGGCGCAGGGCGTCGGGATCGGCCGGCGGCCCGGTCCACCAATCGTCCTGATCGGCGAGCAGCAGGACGAGGGCATCCTCCACCCGATCGTGATCGAGATGGTCGAGCGCGGCCGCAACGAGGCTGTCGCGGCCGATGCGAAGATAGGGAATGCCATCGATGACCGGCCAGCGGGCGCCGGTCTCGACATCACGCAGGGCGTGCGCGCCGTCGGCCTTCAACCGGTGCCCGGTCTCCGGCGAGAGGAGATCGAAGGGGATCATGATCCTGATTTCTGCCGGACAGCGCGGGACGTCACGGGATGCGCATATCGGTCAGAACGCGATCCTGGAAAGCCTTGACCGGTCCGGCATGGACCAGTTCCATTTCGCCGAGCACCGTCTCCATGGTCAGCGAGGCCGCCCGCAGATGCTGGGCGATCTGCAGGACGCGGTCGATGGAATCGGCGGCATGGAAGGCGCGGCCCTCCGCCGTCGCATCGTCCGGCAGGACGAGGCGGGCGGCGCGGACCGTTTCGCGCAGCGGCGGCTCCAGCTCTTCCAAAGCCCATTCCGAACAGCGCCCGACGATCGGCCAGAGGTGGTCGCCGAGCAGCACCTCGCCGGTGAAGCCCGCATCCGGCATCGCCGCATTGTGGAAGTGGTGCGCCATGCTCGCGAGGAAGACGGTCGTCGCATCGGCCCGGTAGAACGGGCTGAGCAGCACGCCGTAGACCGCCACGACGAGGCAATGCTCGGCGTGGTTCTCCGGCGGCTCCAGCAGGATGCGCGGCTTGCCGGGACAGGTCACCC
>JAGTAM010000503.1 GCA_023422485.1 Pseudomonadota bacterium
CGCTTCAGCATCGCCATCACCGTCCCGTTCTTCGCCCCTCCCCCGCCGACGATCCAGCGGGTCGGCGGCTCCGGCGTAAACGTGCGGCTGCGGGCAATGGCGTGGGCGGCGAAGGCGGTGAGCGTCGCCGCCCCATCCTCGGTCGTCAGGTAGCCCGCGAGCCGGTGGGAGAACCAGTTGCGATCCAGCGATTTCGGCGGCGTGCGCAGGATCAGCGGGTGGCCGAGGAGGTTGTCGAGAAGCGCCGCATCCACCGTACCGCGGGCAGCGGTGGCGCCGCCTTCATCGAAGTCCCGGCCGGTCCGCTCCTTCATCCAGTCGTTGATCGGTCCATTGCCCGGCCCGGTATCGAAGGCGAGCATGGTGCCGCGCGAACCGATCAGCGTGACGTTGGCGAGCCCGCCGATATTGAGGATGCCCAGCGGCCCGGCAAAGCCCGCGGCCTCGGCCAGCGCCCTGTGGAACACCGGCACCAGCGGAGCGCCCTGGCCTCCCTGCGTCACGTCGTTGGCGCGCATGTCGGACACGACGCGGATGCCGAGGCGCCGGGCAAGCGCCGCTCCGTCGCCGATCTGTACGGTGAGGCCGAGCCTGGGCCGGTGAATCACCGTCTGGCCGTGGAAGCCGACCACGTCGATCGCCGCGGGGCTCAGGCCGCTCTCGGCCAGGAACGCCTCGATCGCCTCGGCATGGGCGCGGGTGACGAAATCCTCGGCTTCCGCGAGGCGGCCCGGACGGTCGGTGCGCTCCCGGATACCCTCGGCGTCCCGAGTGGCCTCGCGCAGTAGCGCCTGCTCGGCCTCGTCGTAGCCGCGATAGCCGGTCGGCCCGAGTGGTGCGATGAAGCCGTTGGCGGATCTCACGACGCGGATGCGCTCGCCGTCGCTCTCGATCAACGCGATGTCGATCCCGTCCAGCGAGGTGCCGCTCATCAGGCCGATCGCGCGCTTCATCGCCATGGCCGTCCTCTCCCCCCGAATCCGGACTCGTGCCTTTCGCGGCCTGCCCTGCTAAGAGCGCGCGCGAGCGCTGTCCCTCGCGGGATAGCATTGCGGCCGCGCCCCTGTCGCGCCGCCAAACCATCCGAGACCGATCAGCATGACCGCCGAGAGCTTCGCGCCGAAATCCGACTTCATCCGGGTGCTGCAGGAGCGCGGCTATATCCACCAGGCCTCCGATCTCGCCGGCATCGACGGGCTGGCCGCGGAGGCCGGGCTGACGACCTATACCGGCTACGACTGCACGGCGGCCTCGCTCCATGTCGGCCACCTGCTCTCGATCATGATGCTGCACTGGCTGCAGCAGACCGGCGGCAGACCGGTCGTTCTGATGGGCGGCGGCACCACCCGCGTCGGCGATCCTTCGGGGCGCGATGAAGCGCGAAAGATCCTGACGCTGGAGCAGATCGAGGCCAACAAGGAGGGAATCAAACAGACCTTCGCCCGCTTCCTCAGCTTCGGCGAAGGCGGCAACGGCGCGGTCATGGTCGACAACGCGGAGTGGCTGACCAAGCTCAACTACATCGAGATGCTGCGCGACATCGGCCGGCACTTCTCGGTCAACCGCATGATGTCGATGGACAGCGTGCGGATGCGGCTGGAGCGCGACCAGGAACTCTCGTTCCTGGAGTTCAACTACATGATCCTCCAATCCTACGACTTCGTGGAGCTGAACCGCCGCTTCGGCACCCGCCTGCAGATGGGCGGCTCGGACCAGTGGGGCAACATCGTCAACGGTATCGACCTCGGCCGCCGCATGGGCACGCCGCAGCTCTACGCGCTCACCTGCCCGCTGCTGACCACGTCGTCGGGCGCCAAGATGGGCAAGACGGCGGCCGGTGCCGTCTGGCTCGATGCCGGGATGCTCTCCCCTTACGATTACTGGCAGTTCTGGCGGAACACCGAGGACGCCGATGTCGGCCGCTTCCTCAAGCTGTTCACCCTGCTGCCGCTGTCCGAGATCGAGCGGCTCGCCGCGCTCCAGGGCGCCGAGATCAACGAGGCCAAGACGATCCTCGCCACCGAGGCGACCGGCCTGATGCACGGGGCGGAGGCTGCGGCGACCGCCGCCGAGACCGCCCGCAAGACTTTCGTGGAAGGCACGCTGGCGCAGTCCCTGCCGACGATTTCCGTGCCGTCATCGGTGCTGGAGGCAGGGCTCGGCGTGCTCACCGCCTTCGGCCCGGACTACGCCAAGCTCGTCCCTTCGACGAGCGAGGCGCGTCGCCAGATCAAGGGCGGCGGCCTGCGGATCAACGACGTGCCGGTGAGCGACGAGAAGGCGGTGCTGCGCCCGTCCGATCTCACGGCGGACGGCGTGGTCAAGCTCTCGTTCGGGCGCAAGAAGCACGTGCTGCTGCGGGCGGAATAACCCTTCTCGCCGACAGTCACGGCGGTTCCCTCGAACCACGGGCCTGCCTTACCGTGTGGGCGGGCGCGTGCCGTCGCGGATCGCGCGAAACACCGGCAGGGCGCTCGGCAGCGCTTGCTTCGTCGTGGCGCACACGATGTCGATCCGGCCGATCACGCGGTCCATGATCGCCATGTAGATGCGGACGTTCCGGTGGTCCGGCCCGGTGGTCGGGATCGAGACGATCTCGAACCCGGCAAACTCGCTGCTCCGGATCGACTCGACGGTTTCCGTTTCCAGGCCCCGGCCGGCCAAAATCGTTCTGGTTTCAGCGACCCGCTCGCGAAGGGCCGGCAGGGCATTCAGCTCCGCCTGCGAGGACAAGCCGCCCTCGGGATTGCGTCTGAACCCGGCAGCGCAGATCGCCTCGCTGCTCCCTGCGACCGGCGGTTGCCCGGTCAGGCTGACGATATCGACCAGGGTCTCGTGGTTGGGGTCCTTGCGCGGGGAGCGGATGGCGAATCCGGCCGGCACCGTCACCGAGAAGCCGGTCGACGGGTCCGTGAACGCTTCCCCGAGCGCGGGGGCGCCGATGGGGATGAGGGTGAGCGCTAACCCGAACGCCCGGATCGATCCCCGCGCCATGTCCTCTCCCGCCGGTCGATGTTTCAGCTCCCGCCGGTCGATGTGTCGGCCGCAGGGTGCCATCCTGCCGGATCGGGGTGAAGCGCTGCACGTCACAGATGCAGCCGTTCTTCATGAGGTCGAGCCGAAGGCGGGCGTCGGTCCTACTGCTCCGGCCCGCCCTGTCCCGCCCCGTTGGCGAACGCGCCGCCGCCGGCGCCGAAGAGTTTGCGCAGGAAGCCGGGGGCGACCGCCGAGAGCGGGTTCACGTTCACCGTCGGCTTGGCGATCGGGCCCGAGACGTTGAAGTTCACCGCGAACAGGCCCTCGTTGCTGCCGCCCGCGAGCAGCGGCCCGAACAGCGGAACCTGCGCCACCACGTTGTTGAGGCCGTAGAGCGGCACGAAGGTCCCGTCGATCTGCGTCCGCTCCTTGGCGGTGTCGAGCCAGCCGGAGGCGGTGAAGCCCATCGCCGGGTTGGAGATCGCCGCGTCGGAAAAGCTCACCCGCGGGCCGCTGCGCGTGAAGTTCGCCCGCATCGTGTCGAAGCCGACATCGTTGGCGTTCGGGGCCGCGCGCCGTCCGTCCGCGGGCGGAGGCGCCTGGGCGACGATGCTCGACAGGGCGGGCTCGTTGCGCAGCGCGAAGTCCTTGATCTGGACCACACCGGCCTGCGGGCCGTCGTTGAGATAGACGTTGAGCGCGAGCCGCCCGCCATACATCCGCTTGTAGATGTCGAGGAAGCGGAGGGTGGCGCCGGAATCGGCGGATTCGAGGGTGAGCAGGGGCGCACCGCGCTCGCTCCGGACGACGGCGTTCAGCGGGGCGGCGCCGAACCGTCCCTTGAACTGGGCGGTGCGCAGGTCGCCGCCTTTGAAACTCGCCTTGAGGGTCGCGTTGGTGAGCGACTCGCCATTGAAGCCGGACACGATGCTGGCGGCCACATCCGCTTCGATCTCCTTGCCGGGCTCCTTGCTCCCCTTGGCGTCCTCGCCCGTCATGCCCTTGAGGAAGGGCCGCGCATCCACCACGGCCCCCTTCACCGCCACCTTGTAGGCCGAGCCGACCCGGTCGAGGCTGACGCGCATGTCGTCGCCCGGCGAGAGCTTGAGCGTCGTCAGGTCCGCCCGTTCCAGGGTGCCCTCCGCCGAGATCGTGGCGCTGCCGCGGGCAAGCGCCGGAGCGGCGTCGAGGGTGATGTCACGCAGCTCCATCCCACCGCCGGCCGCCTCAACCAGGGTGAAGCCGAGGCGCCCGGCCTTGCCGGAGGGCTTGTTCCAGCCCGGAAGCAGGCCATTGATCGAGGCCCGCGTGAGATCCGCCTCGACCCGTGCCGGCGGCTTGCCCGACGAGGCCGGACGGCCCACCGGCACCACCACGCGGGCCGGGACGGCGCCGGCGAGCTGCGGCGCGGTGGGAAGGCCGCGCTTGGCCCGGAAGGCGTCGTCGAGGACGAGGCTCACCACCGCTTCGCCGGGGCTGCCGGGCTTGGGCTGTCTCAGGTCGATGGCGACCGCCGCGCCGAGGAGCCGCCCGTCGCCCTTCAGGACGAACCCGCTGCGGTCGAAGGAAATCGTGAAGCGGCCCGCCTCGAAACGGTCCTTGCCCACGGCCTTGTCCATGCTGAAGTCGGTCAGCGTTCCGGTGAGGGTCACCGGCATGTCGGCCAGTTCCGGCACGTGCTTGAGGTTGATCGGCACGTCGAGTCGCAGATCCGCTCTGCCCTTGATCGTGGCCGGGTCGATTTCGGCCCCCGTGAGCCCCTTGAACATCGGCGTTTCGAGGAGCGCGGCGAGCGAATCGGCCGATCCGGACAGCCGCAGGCCGAGCTGGGCGATGATCTTGTCCGGTTGCGGATCGCGAATCAGGAAGGAGGCGTCCGAGATCGACAGCATCCGCGTGTCCGAGAGGCGAATCTCGGCGGTGGCGTTCTGAATCGTCGTGGTGCGGCCGGTGATCGTGCCGGTGACCCGGCCGTGGCTCAGCGGCGGCGCGTCCTGCGAGACCGACAGGCTCGCGTCCGAGATCGCGAAGGTGATGTTGAGCGACTGGTCCGGCATCGGGTCGCCGCGGGTCGCGGCGGCGAGTTCCGGGCCACTCAGGTCGATCTGGATATCGGCCCCGTCGAGTCGTCCGCCGCGCAGCTCGTCCACGAGGTAGTTGCGCACGCCGGGCGCGATATTCTCGGGCCACAACCGCAGTGCCTTGCGACCGTCGGTCCCGCTGGCGACGATGTGCAGGGTGATGCCGTCGTCGTCGGCCCGGGTGCCGACGGTTCCGCTCAGGCGACCCC
>JAGTAM010000509.1 GCA_023422485.1 Pseudomonadota bacterium
GCTGCCGCAGCTCGCCTGGATCGCCGAGGCCGACGGCAACATCGTCTGGTACAATCGCCGCTGGTACGACTACACCGGCACCACGCCCGCCGAGATGGCCGATCACGGCTGGCGCAAGCTGCACCATCCTGATCACCTCGAACGCGCGGCCAAGCGCTTTTCCGCCTGCATCGCCGCGGGTGAATCGTGGCAGGACACCTTTCCGCTACGCGGCAAGGACGGCCGTTACCGCTGGTTCCTGTCGCTGGCCGAGCCGGTGCGCAACGCCGAGGGCGTCATCGTGCGCTGGTACGGCACCAACACCGACGTCACCGAGACGCGCCTCGCACAGGACGCGCTCGGCCATTCCGAGCAGCGCTTCCGGGCGCTGGTCGATGCCTCGGCGGCCGTGATCTGGAATACCACGGCCACGGGCGAGCTGATGCCGCCCCAGCCGCGCTGGGCCGCCTATACCGGGCAGAGCGAGGAAGCCTACCAGGGCTGGGGCTGGGTCGATGCCGTCCATCCCGACGACCGGGCGCGGGCCGCCGAGGTCTGGGCCGAATGCGTCGAGGCGGCGAAGACCTACGAGGTCGAGTACCGCCTGCGCCGCCATGACGGGGTCTGGCGCGACATGGAGGTGCGCGGCGTGCCGGTGCTCGGCGAGGACGGCACCATCCGCGAATGGGTCGGGCTCAACATCGACATCACCGCCCGGAAGGAGGCGGAGGCCGCGATCGAGCAAGCCCGCGCCGCGGCGGAGGCCGCCAACCTCGCCAAGAGCCAGTTCCTGGCCAACATGAGCCACGAGCTGCGCACACCGCTCTCGGCGGTGATCGGTTATTCCGAGATGCTCGGCGAGGAGCTGGAGGATCTCGGCCAGGCCGAGCTGCTGCCGGATCTACGCAAGATCGAGTCTTCGGCCCGCCACCTGCTGGGGCTGATCAACGACGTGCTCGACATCTCGAAGATCGAGGCCGGTCGGTTGACGCTGGCGGCAGAGACCTTCGACGTGGCGACCCTGATCGAGGACGTCACCGCCGCGACGCAGTCGCTGATCACGAAGAAGCGCAACCATTTCCGCCTCGACGTCGAGGGCGATCCGATGAGCAGCCTCGGCGCAATGCATCAGGACCAGCTCAAGCTGCGCCAGTCGCTGATCAACCTGATCGGCAACGCTGCCAAGTTCTCGGAAGACGGCGAGATCGTCCTCTCGGTGCGGCGTTTCCGGCAGGACGGCGCCGACTGGATGAGCTTTGCGGTCTCCGACACCGGCATCGGGCTGACGGAAGAGCAGATCGGCCGGCTGTTCGAGCGCTTCTCCCAGGCGGACGAATCGACCACGCGCCAGTTCGGCGGCACCGGCCTCGGGCTCGCCATCACCCGCGCCTTCGTCGAGCGGATGGGCGGCTCGATCGGCGTCGAGAGCACGTTCGGCGCGGGCGCGAACTTCACCATCCGCCTGCCGGCCGAACTCGCCGCCCATGAGGAGGAGGTGGAGGCGCAGAGCGTCGCCGCCCGCGTCCACGAGATCACCGAGGGCGAGGCGCATCTGCACGACGTGGTGCTGCTCGTCGACGACGATCCGGCCGCCCGCGACCTGCTCCAGCGCTTCCTCAAACGCGAGGGGTTTCGCGTTCGCACCGCCAACGATGGCCGGGCCGGGCTGACGTTGGCGCGGGCGTTGAAGCCCAGGGCGATCCTGCTCGACATCGAGATGCCGCGCATGGACGGCTGGGCGGTGCTGCACGCGATCCGCACCGATCCCGAGATCGCCGAGACGCCGGTGATCATCACCAGCGTGGTCAACGAGTTCAGCCTCGCCCACGTGCTCGGCGCCACCGACTACATGGTCAAGCCGATCGACTGGAGCGCGCTCAAGGACGCGATGGAGCGCTACCGCCCCGTCGACCGCGAGGGCAGCGTGCTCGTGGTCGACGACGATACGGATGCCCGCGAGCGGGTACGCCGCACGCTCCAGCGCGACGGGTGGCAGGTACGCGAGGCCGAGAACGGCGCCGCCGCCCTGGAGAGCCTCGATGCCGAGCGCCCGAGCCTGATCCTGCTCGACCTGATGATGCCGGTGATGGACGGCTTCGCCTTCCTGCGGGCGCTGCGCGGGCGCCCGGACGGCGACACCATCCCCGTCGTTGTCCTCACCGCCAAGGAGATCACGCCCTCGGAGAAGGAGAGCCTCGGGCGGCAGGCCGACCGGCTGATCATGAAGGGCTCGATGAGCCTGTCCGAGATCGGCCGGCAATTGCGCGACCTCTACGCCCGGCAGGACGGCACGCCGCTCCCCGGACAGATCCAGGGGCTGATCGACAAGCTGCCGCCGTAGGGTTTGGCCTGTCCCACCCGCCTCCTCAGGGTGAGGGGGGCGAGCATTGCTTCCTTCGGTGCCGCGTCCCGTCGGTCCGGGTTCGCTGATCCGCGACACGGAATGACGGCGGCGGGGATTGGGCCGAGCCGATCAGCCGGAAACCGGATCTGCCCTTGCCTTCGCCATCGCCCGTGCCAGCCCCTCGTAGACCCGCGGATCGGTCATCTGTGCCACGTTGAAGCGCATGAAGCCGCCCGCCGTCTGAGCGACGCTGAAGACGTCGCCCGGCGCCAGCACCAGACCCTCCGCCAAACCGGCGCGGGCGAGCGCTCCCGCGTCCTGCCCCTCGGGCAGGCGGCACCACAGGGTGAAGCCGCCCCGCGGCACGATCCAGGGCGCGATGC